>JBMNSG010000049.1:0-14836 GCA_050945075.1 Eubacteriaceae bacterium
CGCTGGGCTTCCCCGCCTGACAGCTGTGTGGAAGGCTGTCCGAGACGGACATAACCGAGCCCGACATCCAGCAGGGTCTGCAGGATTCTGCTGATCCGCGGAATATTCTTAAAAAACGCGCAGGCTTCCTCTACTGTCATATCAAGAACTTCGGCGATGCTTTTGCCCTTGTATTTCACTTCCAGTGTTTCCCGGTTATAACGGGCACCGCCGCAGACTTCACAGGGCACCTCGACGTCCGGCAGGAAATTCATTTCGATGGTTTTAATTCCGTCACCTTTACAGGCTTCGCAGCGTCCGCCTTTCACATTAAAGGAAAACCGGCCTTTCTGATAGCCGCGGGTTTTTGCTTCCGGTGTTGATGCGAACAGATCGCGGATCATATCGAAAACCTTGGTATAGGTAGCAGGATTGGAACGCGGTGTCCGTCCGATCGGACTCTGGTCGATGTCGATGACTTTGTCGATCAGTTCAATTCCCTCGATTGATTTATGTTCACCGGGATCGGCAATCGAACGATACAGCTTCTGAGCCAGACCTTTATAAAGAATTTCATTGACCAGAGACGATTTCCCCGATCCTGAAACCCCGACGACAGAAATGAATTTTCCAAGCGGAAATTCCGCCGTCACATTCTTCAGATTGTTGGCACGGGCTCCTTTTACGACGATCTTTTCGCCGCTGCCTTCACGACGTTCTTCAGGAACCGGAATTGACTTCTTCCCGGACAGATACTGGCCGGTCAGAGATTCCGGGCAGGATTTGATATCTTCCAGCGAGCCTGCGGCTACAATATAACCGCCATGTTCCCCGGCTCCGGGACCGACATCGACCAGATAATCAGCCGCTTCCAGCGTTTCTTCGTCATGTTCGACAATAATCAGGGTATTCCCGAGATCGGTCAGGCCCCGCAGTGTGTGAAGCAGTTTGGCATTGTCACGCTGATGCAGACCGATCGACGGTTCATCCAGAACATAAAGCACGCCCATCAGCTTTGAAGACAGCTGAGAGGAAAGCTTGATCCGCTGCGATTCACCGCCGGAGAGGGTCGCCGCGCTTCTTGAAAGTGTCAGGTAATCCAGACCGACATCGGATAAAAATTTCAGACGCACTTTAATTTCCTGGAGCAGCATTTCCGCAATCTGCATCTGTGTCGGATTGAGCACCAGTCCGTCAAAAAATTTCTCAAGATTGGTGACCGACATATCTGTCAGATCAATAATATTCTGCCCGCCCACCGTAACGGCCAGTGCATTCGGATTCAGCCTCTTGCCGTGGCAGGTCTGACAGACCGAATCCTTCATATACTTTTCAATCCTGTCGCGGACATGGGGGTAATCAGTCGAATGATACCGGCGATTCATCCGGTTTACTGCACCCTCCCAGATACCGTCGCGCCCGGCATCATAATCCGTTCCGAACAGAATATCATCGACAAACCCTTCCGGTGCATTCCGGAGCGGTTCATAAACCGAGAAGTTATAATGATGGGCAATGTCATGAACAGCATCATCAAAAAATCCATAATCGTAGCGGTTGCTGGCAAATTTGATCCCGCCTTCGTCTATCGACATTTCCAGATCCGGAACCAGCAGCTTGGGATCTACACTTTTATGAAACCCGAGGCCGTTACAGTCCGGGCACATTCCAAAGGGATTGTTGAATGAAAATGAACGGGGTTCCAGCAGCGGCATACTGATATTACAGTCCGGGCAGGACAGGTTTTCGGAGAACATTGTCGTTTCGCCATCAATAACCTGACATTCTACCAGTCCGTCCGCCAGCTTGAGTGCACTTTCGACAGAATCTGTCAGACGTTTCCGGATTCCTTCCTTCATCTTCAAACGGTCAATGACCACTGAAATACTGTGTTTAAAGGTCTTCTTCAGCTTGATGTTTTCAGAAAGATCGTACAGCTGCCCGTCTACAATAACGCGCCCGTAGCCTTCCTTGCGCAGCCGTTCGAACAACCGTTTGAATTCCCCTTTTTCTTCACGGACAACCGGCGCCAGAATCTGGAACTTTGTTTCCTCGGGATGATCAATAATCCTGTCTATGATCTGATCGATACTCTGGCTGGTGATTTCCCGTCCGCAGTTCGGACAATGCGGAATCCCGATTCTGGCATATAAAAGACGAAAATAATCAAAGATTTCCGTAACAGTTCCCACCGTCGATCGCGGATTCCTGTTGGTTGTCTTCTGCTCGATTGAAATGGCAGGTGACAATCCCTCAATACTTTCCACCTTTGGTTTCTGCGTATTACCCAGGAACTGTCTGGCATAGCTTGAGAGTGATTCCATATAGCGGCGCTGCCCTTCCGCATAAATCGTATCAAAGGCCAGCGTGGTTTTGCCGCTTCCGGACACGCCGGAAAAGACAATCATTTTATCGCGGGGAATCGACAGATCGACATTTTTCAGATTGTGTTCCTGTGCCCCCTTGACCTGTATTGTATTCATATTACCTTCCTTCTGTTGCTCTATGTTAAAATTGTCCCGGCTTAAACCGGGACAACGTGAAATATCAATTTGTTTTCTTTACCTGACTGGCATCCCGATTGCGGACAATCGTTTTTAACCTGAAACAGGATTATTTTTTCAGTTTATTGGGCCGGACACCGTGTTTTCTGGTCCCGGCACCGCGTTTCTTTTTTCGCGGACGGACGTTTGTTTCCGATTCCTTTTCCCCGGTTCCTGCCTTGTAGGTACCGGCCACTTCCTTATCCTTTTTTATATTCATGACGTCTTTTCCGGCGTCTTCCTTCTGCATGTTTTTCAGAACGGTAATCTGATCACGCAGTCTGGCTGCTTCCTCGAAAGCCATTTTTTCAGCAGCTTCATTCATCTGGTCAGTCAGTGTCAGGATCTGTTCTTCGATATCGACCGGTTCAGTCGTTTCGGCAATATAGTCTGTTTCTTCTTCGGCAGCGGTTGTCGCCTGGATAATTCCGCGGATATCCTTCTTGACTGTCATGGGGATAATATTGTGTTCCTCATTGTAAGCCTTCTGAATTTTACGGCGTCGTTCTGTTTCCGTAATTGCGGCATTCATGGACTTTGTGATCTTGTCTGCGTACATAATGACTTTGCTGTCGGCATTTCTGGCTGCTCGTCCGACTGTCTGGATCAGTGAGGTTTCACTTCGCAGATACCCTTCCTTGTCCGCATCCAGGATAGCCACCAGTCCCACTTCCGGAAGGTCCAGGCCTTCTCTGAGCAGGTTGATGCCCACCAGAATATCAAAATTACCGAGACGCAGATCCCGCAGGATTTTCATCCGTTCAATGGTATCAATATCGGAATGCAGATAGTTGACCCGCAGTCCGTGTTCTTTGAAATACCGCGTCAGATCCTCGGCCATTTTTTTGGTAAGCGTCGTAACCAGAACCCGGTTTCCTTTGGCGATGGTATCCCGGATTTCGCCTTCCAGATCATCGATCTGCCCCTTGATGGGACGCACGAAGATCTTCGGATCAAGAAGCCCGGTCGGACGGATAATCTGTTCTACTGTATTCTGGGAATGTTCCTTTTCATAAGGACCCGGTGTTGCCGATGTAAAGATAATCTGATTAATCTTGCCTTCAAACTCCTCGAAGGATAACGGTCTGTTGTCATACGCAGAAGGCAGGCGGAAACCATAATCGACAAGATTCTTTTTTCTCGAACGGTCACCGCCGCCCATACCGCCGATCTGGGGAATCGAGACATGTGATTCATCTGCGATAATCATAAAATCTTTCGGAAAATAGTCGATCAGCGTATAAGGGGGTGCCCCGGGCGGACTCTGATTGATGTATCGGGTATAGTTTTCAATCCCGTTGCAGTAGCCCATTTCCTTGAGCATTTCGATGTCATAATTGGTCCGCTGAACAATCCGCTGTGCTTCCACCAGCTGGTTATTGGCCAGGTACTTTTCATAAACCTGTCCCAGTTCCTTCCGGATTCCTACAATAGCCGTATCCAGCTTTTCGGGTGTGGTTGTGTAATGACTGGCCGGGAAGATGCTGACATGCGAAAGCTCTCCGGTGATTTCACCGGTTATCGTGTTGATTTCCGTAATCCGGTCAATTTCGTCTCCGAAAAATTCAACCCGTACTGCCTTATCTGTCGAAGCAGCCGGATAGATTTCCAGAATATCGCCGCGCACACGAAAATTGTTTCGTTCAAAGGCGATATCATTGCGGATATACTGAATATCGACCAGCTTGCGGATAATCTCATCACGGTCTTTCTCCATCCCCGGTCGCAGGCTTAATACCAGATTCTCGTAGTCAATCGGTGATCCGAGTCCGTAGATACAGGAAACTGAAGCGACCACGATCACATCGCGGCGTTCAAACAGCGCCGCTGTTGCCGAATGCCGCAGCTTGTCTATTTCGTCATTTATCGATGAATCTTTCTCAATATAGAGATCCGAATGGGGTACGTAGGCTTCCGGCTGATAATAATCGTAATAGGAAACAAAATATTCCACAGCATTATTCGGAAAAAAGCTCCGGAATTCGTTGGCCAACTGCGCTGCCAGCGTTTTATTGTGGGCCAGTACCAGTGTTGGTTTCTGTACTTTTTCAATCAGCTTGGCCATGGTGTAGGTTTTACCGGAACCGGTAACACCCAGGAGTGTCTGGAATTTATCGCCCTCGCGTATCCCCTCCGCCAGTCCGTCTATTGCTTTCTGCTGATCACCCTTCGGTTCATATTCTGAAATGACTTCGAAAGGATGAAGCATTTTTGTTTCTTTCATATTGGCATCCAATCTATGTGCAACACCGCTGTTCCTGAATCCGGTTTTCACAGCCTGATCTGCAGGTGTTTTGAATGAACAGGCGGTTTACTGCCCGAGCATATCACGAACGGTCTGAATGGCTGTTTGAAGCTGGGTATCCTGATCCTCGCTGTCTGCTGTTCCGTCCACGATCGTTTTGTCGCCTTCGACTATAATGTTCGGAGTAACACCTGTTCCGTTAACCGGGACGCCGTCCCCCACAAAATATTCTTCGACAGTCAGTTTATAACCTGAGCCGTCGCTCAATCCCGAAAGAATCTGGGCAACACCTTTACCGTAAGTTGTGGTCCCGATCACAGTCCCGCCATTCTGTTGAACAGCTCCCGACAGAAATTCAGAAGCAGAGGCTGAATCGCCATTAACCAGTATCACATAAGGAACTGAAATCTTCGAAGCATCTGAAGTGAAGGTATCAACCGTTCCGTTTTTATCTTTGACCGACCCTGTCGTACCTTCTCCGAGCAGATAATCAGCAAGGCCGGAAGCTGTATCCAGCATTCCGCCGCCGTTAAATCTCAGGTCGATTACCAGGCCTCTGGCCCCGTTGTCAATCAGCTTCTGAGCCTCTTCTTTAAATTCGTCCAGACTTCCTTTTCCAAATTCAGACAGATAAATATAACCGATATCGTCGTACTGAATGGAATAGACAGTCTGTGCGTTAATTTCACCTCTGGTTACATCAAAATCCTTCGTTTCTTCATTGCGGGTCACAGTAATTTTGACATTGCTTCCCTTTTCACCGGTGATTTTCGAAAGGATATATTCATAGTCTTTACCGACTACATTTTCACCGTCCACCGCAGTAATGACATCGCCGGCTTCAATTCCAGCTGACTGAGCCGGTCCTCCGTCTACCAGGCGGGTAACCAGGGCGGTATTGGGATCACTCATATCAAGATAGATCCCGATACCATTAAAAGTACCCGAGATCAGGTTTGATACATTGGCATATTCGTCAGAATTGTAATAAACCGAGTATTTATCGCCAAGAGAATCAAACATCGCCTTGATCGCTGACTCTCCCATCGCTTTAGAATCGAAGTCCTTGAGATACTGGGATTGAATTTCTTTTTCAAGTTCATTCATCTTTACCATTTCACTCAAAAACTGCGAATCGTTATTGTGAATCACAGCATAGCCGGGAAGTGTTAAAACACCCATGGCTCCGATCAGGTAACTGGCGGCGCATAAAAAAATGCATATAACAATGGTCTTTATGCGCTTTCTGTTAAGCGGTCTTTTACCTGAAGTGTTCTGCTCATTATTATTCATATCTTCCTTTCATCGCATACTGATCCTGTTGTATATTTCGTAAACAATTTATTATATCTGCTGTCCCCGTGTTCTGTCAAACCGTTCTGTAGTTGAAACTGATTCCGCTGTCTCTGTAACGCATTATTCTGTTCCTTCCGGCTCCGGCGTGAATATCGAATGATGCTATGAATGACTCTTCTCTCTGTCACTCATGTCATCGACCGTTTAATTGATTTTTATCTGGTTTCTATAAAAGTCAGTTGTAACCGTGTTTCATTTACATGTAAGCCTAAATTGTTACATCGTGTTTGTAAAAAGACTGCAATAAACGATATGATCAAGGGTATAATCAATCATGTAATAATACTATATGTTTTACAGGAGGTTATAAAATGATAGCTGCTATATTAGCGACACTCGGTGTTTTCATTTTCGCTGTGCTGGCTATACTCGTCTGTGTTTATGTTTTTTCCGGTCTTGGTCTTTATACACTGGCTAAAAACCGCGGAATTGACTATGCATGG
Source organism: Eubacteriaceae bacterium (assembly GCA_050945075.1). Lineage (GTDB taxonomy): Bacteria > Bacillota > Clostridia > Eubacteriales > Eubacteriaceae > UBA7485. The sequence goes on from JBMNSG010000049.1 coordinate 6,567, forward strand.
CTTGCCTGGATTCCGATTGCCCAGTACTGGCTGGTCGGTGATCTGATCGACAATAAGGTCTGGGGTTTTGGTTATGCTAACATGATCCTCGTATTCGGATTACTGCTGGTCAACATCCTTGGCAACTTTGATTCTACATCAACACTTTCAACGGTTCTCGGAATCGTATGGTATGTATATCTGGCATTTGCCAATTTCAGACTGTACAAAATGTATGCACCGGATCACGCTACACTTTATCTGGTTCTCGGAGTTATCTTCCCGTTCATGAACTCAATCTGGTATTTTGTAGTTCGTAATAATGAACCGCAGTACATCGCTGACTGATCGCAGTCTAAAATTTACAATGAAAAACAGGGGTATCGTTCGACAGAAAACTGCTGAATGATACCCCTGTTTTTTTACTCGTACAGATCCCACATATACCTGGGATCGGGCTGCTTTCCCTTATATCTGATGGCTTTTTCGGGACAGATTTCAAAACACCCCATGCACAGGCAGCATTCCGGTACCGTCCAGACCGGGACTTCAGGTTTCCCGGCCATGGCAATATCAAAACCGGGACAGACGCCGGCACATTTTCCGCAGTGGATACACTTTTCAGAGTCAACTGAAAAGTACTTTGTTTTCCTGAGCGAATTGTAGATCAGATCCATGGTGTGCGTTTTTACATCGGCAAACGATCCCCGGTAGGGATCGAAATCACCCTGTTTTCTGGAGACAATTTTGGGAATGATGCGGGATACTTCTTCCGTCATCCGGTCCATCATATCCCAGATTTCCTGCCTGCTCTTTCCTTTGATCTGCTTCAGACCCGGGGCTTTCACAGCAAAACAGGCATTCAGAGTGAGTCCGTCACGCGCCAGCAGCTCATTAAACCGCCGCTGCGCATCGCCGGTCGTATCCCCTGTCGTCAAAACCAGATAGATGTAAGCACCGATTTCAGGATTAAATCCGACCCGCGAGATAAAATCATCGATCACCGAGGGCATACCATCATAATAAACCGGCAGGACAAAGCCCAGCGGTTCATTTTGAATATTATAAACCGGGACCTGCGGAGAACGCAGAATCCCGGTAATACTCATCGTCTGGTCGCCGGTTGCTTCAGCAATCTGCTTAGCAGCAGCTTCGCTGTTTCCGGTCGATGAAAAATAGAAAATCATTTCTTTCTGCCTTGAGCGCAGATCCAGCCCTTTTCACCATCGATACGGATATCGATATCGGTCAGTCCTGCCGCAGTATAGACTTTCTGGAACTGTTCCGGCGTCTGCAGCTGCAGTTCGAATTTTTCTGCCATACGCTGTTCATAATCCGATAAAGCGCCGTTTTCATACATTTCAGCAATGATCATCAGCGTTCCGCCCGGCTTGAGGACACGGGCAATCCCTTTGACATCCTCTGCAAAATCCGGCCAGAAGAAATAAGATTCAACCGAAATAATCAGCGCAAATTTATCATCTCCGAAAGGCAGTTCTGAAACAGATCCCTGCTGGAGAATCATTCGTCCTTCAATAACGGCATCTCTGTTTAAATCAGTTGCTGCTTTCACAGAAACTTCTGAATAATCGATTCCGTAAAGCTGGGCTTTCGGGAATCTCTGTTCAAGGTTCTGCAGAGCTGCTCCGCCGCCAAATCCCACATCCAGAATGCATTCTTCACTTTCACTCGGAAGATCTGCTCCGTCCAGCGCCCAGTCTGTGAGCGGGCGATGCGATTCGTTCATCCGTTCAACCATCTTCAGTCCCGATTCGCCTTCCGGTTTTCCGGGATTCCCTTCGATGGTCGTCCTGACTTCTTCGTCACGTTCATTCTGTGCTTCGAATTCTTTTTTCAGTTTACCGGTGAGTTCTGCCGCATGGGCTTTTTCTTCATCCGTCCATTCTTCTTCAGGAACCAGCGTGTCGACAAACTGAATATTATCGAGCTGGGCACGAACATTGTCTTTTACAGCCTTGACATATTCGTCGTGCAGCGCTTTGCGTTCGGCGGTTTCTTCTTCAGTAAGGCCTTCCTCTTTTTTCTTTTTCGCCAGTTCATTAATTCTGTCTATTTTTTCTTTTCCGATCATTCTGGTAAATCCTCCTGCTTTCTTATTGATGATTGTATCAGATCCGGGCCAATCAGACCTGCATCTGCCAGCCTCTGGACTGACAGCATCAGTCCGAGCTTGCCATGCGCATGTGTCAAACCACCCTGGAAATAAACGATCCATGGTTCTTTCATCGGTGCGTCGGCACTCATTTCAATGGATGACCCCTGAATAAAAGCACCGGCGGCCATAATCACCTGATCTTCGTAGCCGGGCATATCCCATGGTTCCGGCGTTACAAAGCTGTCCACCGGCGCTGCCTCCTGAATAGCACGACAGAAGGTCTTGACTGCTTCCGGATCGCCCAGGCGAATGCTTTCGATAATATCACTGCGGTAGGCATCCGGTTCCGGACAGACGGCATACCCCAGTGTCTGATAAACTTCTCCGGCAAGAACCGCACTTTTCAGCGCTGCTGCCGTTACGGTCGGGGCGATAAAAAAGCCTTCGAGAAGTGTGCGGTTAAAGTTTAGGGTGGCACCTGTTTCGCCTGCCACACCCGGCGCCGCCAGTCTGCAGGCGGCCAGTTCGACCAGATCCGCTCTGCCTGCCACGTAGCCTCCGGTGGGAGCAAATCCGCCCCCCGGATTTTTGATCAGTGATCCGGCAATCAGATCGACTCCGACAGCCGGCGGTTCTGCCGTATCCAGAAATTCGCCATAACAGTTATCTGTAAAGACAACAATATCGGGGCGGACCTCATGGACGGCTGCAGCCGCTTCACCGATCTGGGTCAGTGTGAGTGCCGGTCTCCAGGAATACCCGGTAGAACGCTGTAGATATACCATTTTTGTTTCCGGCTTCAGGTTTTGCAGCATAACAGCTATATCAATAGTTCCGTCATCCCGCAGCTCAGTCTGATTATAAGTTACCCCGAAATCAGACAGGGTACCAGAACCGCTTTCCTGTCCCTGGGCACCGATAAAAGTCCGTACCGTATCGTAAGGCGCTCCCGCCGGGCAGTAAAGCTCGTCACCCGGTCTGAGTACACCGTACAATGCCAGGCTGATGGCATGGGTTCCGGAGGAAATATGTGGGCGCACCAGTGCTGCTTCAGCACCGAAAACCTCCGCAAAAATCTGCTCGCTTGCCTGACGTCCAGCATCATCGTAGCCGTATCCGGTTGCCGGCAGAAAATGGCGTTCCGAGAGTCCCGCATGCTGCATCGCCCGGATTACCCGGAATTCGTGCGTTTCCGCGGCAGCATCAATCCGGGCAAATCGATCCGCACAACGCTGTGAGGCCTGTTCAAATAAAGTTCTGATTTCGGGTGAGATCCCGTATTCTTCATATATATCGTTCATACTGTCCATTATCATTCAAATGAGCCCTGCTGTGCAAGTGACCCCGGCTCTGACAGCTCCGAAAGCGGCCTGATCCGGGAATCGCGCCGGAACCAGGTAAGCTGTCGCTTGGCAAAGCGGCGGGTATCCCGTTTAAGAATACGAACTGCTTCCTCAAGACTTTCCTGTCCATCCAGATATGGATAAAGCTCCTTATAACCGATCGCCTGCATGCTCATCAGGTCCCGGGAATACTTTGAAAGCAGCTGACGCGCTTCGTCAAGCAGTCCCTGTTCAAGCATCAGGTCCACTCGCAATTCAATGCGCTCATACAGGAGCGGGCGCTCAATCTGCGGGGCAAAGAGCCTGAAATCATAAGGCAGCTCTTTTTTTCTGCCCTCGCGGTCCAGCTGTGATTTCGGTTTTCCGGACACTTCATAAACCTCCAGAGCCCGCACCAGCCTTTTCAGGTTATGGGGATGTATGGCAGCTGCACTTTCAGGATCCGCCTCCTGCAGACGCGCATAGAGCTGTTCCGGATCTGTCCGGGCCATCTGCTCCAGTCCGGCACGGATTTCAGGATCGGTATTCTCGGTTTCCAGATCAAAGGGAAGCGTCAAAGCGCTGATATACAGGCCTGTTCCTCCGCAGACTACCGGCATTTTACCCCGCTTTAAAATCTCGTCAATTTTATCAATGGCATCACTCCGGAACTGCGAAACCGAATAGGGCTGATCAGGATTAACCATATCAATCAGATGATGCGGAATCCCCTGCTGTTCTTCTTCAGACGGCTTGGCCGTGCCGATATTCATTTCCCGGTAAATCTGCATGGAGTCCGCCGATATGATTTCCCCGTTGTGCTCGAGCGCAAATCGCACGGCAGCGCCTGTTTTTCCAGAAGCAGTCGGCCCTGTGATCACGGGGATCACCGGTTTTACTTTATGGTCCTGTCCGGCTGATGCAGTGAACAAAGCCTCATGACTGCCATCCGTTTGAAGCGTTTCGTGTTCCGCAGAACAGGTTGATGTTTTATACAATGCGTTTGAAAAGTTTTCTGAGTTCATATTCTCTGAGTTTCATGATTACCGGACGGCCATGGGGACAAGTGTAAGGATTATCCAGTTCCATCAGCGCCCCCAGCAGATGTTCGATTTCCGTCCGCGACAGCTTCTGACCGCCTTTTACCGCTGCTTTGCACGACATCGTGATGATGCGTCCGAGCCCCTGTTCTGTATCGCCACCGGAGGCAAACAGCTCGATAACCGGCAGAATCATTCTGGCATCCTGGACTTCTCCGAGGATCACCGGCACTGCGCGGACTGCGATCCGGTCTTCACCGAACATTTCGGCATCGAATCCGAAGGTTCGGATTTCACTGGCATATTTATTAAAGTTTTCTGCTTCCTGAAGGGAGACACCGATCTGCCTCGGAATGAGCATGGCCTGAGACGGAAAACCACTGCGAGCAGAAAAAATCTTTCTGAACGCTTCATACAGCATGGCTTCATGGGCGGCATGCTGATCAATCAGAAACAGAACCTGATCATCCTCCAGCAGCAGGTAGGTGTTAAACAGCTGCCCGATCAGCCGGAGTCTGGTAAAGTCGGGTCTTTCCATGCGCCTGACCGGTGCAGGCACGGAAGACAGAATACGCTGATAGACATCGGCCTCAGTCCTGTCCGTCTGCTGCGGCTGATGCGAAACCGATTCCTCATTCTGAAGTGCAGCTGCCGTTTCCCCGAAAGACGAATCCGCAAGCTCTGTATCCGCACTCCCGACAGGTCCTGATGATCCTGTTACATCTCCGGGCTCTGCTGCCTCTCCATGGATGACCGGTCCCGCTGTATCTTCATGATTGACCGGTTCCGCTGTATCTTCATGATTGACCGGTTCCGCTGTATCTCCATGATTGACCGGTTCCACCGCTGCATGAGCCGGCTGGCCTGCCTGATTTCCGGAGCCGTCTGCTTCTGCATAGCCTCCGGATTCTTCTGTAACACGGTCCGGGAAATACTTACCCATCCATGGAGCATCCAGTTCCGGATCTGAAAGCAGCGCATCGAGATCCAACGGCTGCGCAAAGGGAAGAGCTGTCTGCTCTCCCTGATTCTGTCCTGCTTCCTGCTTTTCCGGACTCCCGGAGTCTGCCGCATTCTGTTCCCCGGCTGGTTCCCCGGGGATGCCTGCAGATTCTGCTTTCCGGGAAGCAGAATCATCTTCCGGTGATGGAGATGCTGCATTGGCAATCAGATTCAAGCCGCGCAGGGCGCTGCGAATCCCCTGCCGGAACAGCAGAACCGCCAGTGTTTCATTTAATATGCGTATTTCTGTTTTCTGCGGATGGATATTGACGTCCAGCATCCGCGGAGGCAGATCCAGGCAGATAATCCCGGCCGGATACTGATGCTTCATCAGCAGGCCTTCCCAGGCCTCTTCATAGGCTCTGGTCAGGACCCTGCTGTTCACACAGCGCCCGTTGACGAAGAAAATCTGCAGATTCCTGTGACTGCGCCGCAGCTCCAGATCGCCGATCAGTCCGTACAGCTTCATGGGCTCGTTGTCCGCACGGAACGGGCGCAGATGATCGGCTGTACTGCGTCCGAAAATGGCTGCCGCTGCTGCGTGCAGATCACCGTTGCCCGGTGTCTGAAAAATACGTCTGCCGCCGCTGATGTATGTGAAAGCTGTTTCCGGATGAGACAGCGCGAGATGTTCGGCGGAATGCCTGATCTGTGCCTCTTCCTCCTCGTCTTTTTTCATATACTTTGAACGCACCGGCACGTTGGCAAAAAGATCACTGACGGTGATTTCGGTCCCGCGGTCAAAAGCGGCAACTGCATGGTTGAGCAGTTCTCCTCCGGAATACACTGTTCTGCTGCCGATCTCTTCGTCCCGGAATCGTGTTACCAGCTCCACTTCTGCAACCGCGGCCACGCTGGATAGCGCTTCTCCGCGAAAACCGAGTGTGGTCAGCGCATCCAGATCGCCCGGAAACGAAATTTTAGAGGTTGCATGCCGCTGAAAAGCCAGCGGCACTTCATTATAGCGGATGCCGATTCCGTTGTCCGTAATACGGATCAGTCGTTTTCCGCCTTTTTCCACCTCAATGCTGATGCGGTCGGCGCCGGCGTCAAGCGAATTTTCACAGAGTTCTTTCACCACCGAAACAGGCCGGAGAATCACTTCTCCGGCTGCTATCTTGTCCACCGTGGCAGGGCTGAGCATTTTAATACGCCCGCTGCCCGGCTGTTTCTGATCTGTTTGTTCTGTCATACATCCTCCTGAACCAGTTTGACCAGCTCATACACAAAATCCTGTGCCTGTCTGGGTGACATATCGTCCGGCGATGCTTTTTCAAGCATTTTGACAGCCTTCAGCGTCCGGTCATCCGGTGGTTCCTGCGGGGTGAAAAAGCTGAGCTGCGAGGACTCATGAACATGCGTTTCAGGCAGACCCTGTACCGGATTGGCTTCCAGCCCGGCGAGTATTTCCTGTGCCCGGTCGGTAACTGGTTTGGGGAACCCTGCAAGTTTCGCTACTTCGATCCCATAGCTCTGATCCGCGGCACCGCGTCTGATTTTTCTCAGAAACAGCACCCCGGCAGTCGTTTCTTTTACGGCAATACTGTAATTAACGATCCCCGGATGAAGCGCTTCCAGCTCGGTCAGCTCATGATAATGCGTGGCAAACATGGTCTTGACCTGCCGGTCCAGCAGATTTTCACAGATTGCCCAGGCGATCGAAATCCCGTCAAAGGTGGAGGTACCACGTCCGATTTCATCGAGAATAACCAGACTGTCCTCCGTGGCATTTCTGAGAATATTGGAGACCTCGGTCATTTCGACCATAAAGGTGCTCTGACCGGTCCCGAGATCGTCAGAAGCGCCGACACGTGTGAAAATACGGTCGCAGATTCCGATGTCCGCGGACTCCGCCGGTACAAATGAACCGGTCTGTGCCATCAGTACGATCAGAGCGGTCTGCCGGATATAGGTAGACTTTCCCGCCATATTGGGACCCGTGAGCAGCATAAGCCGGTTTTCAGGATCCAGGTGCGTGTTATTGGATATAAAATGCGAACGGCCGGTCATCTGCTCGACAACCGGATGACGTCCGCCGGTAATTGTAATGCTGCCGGAATCGCGGATCTCCGGGCAGATATAATCAGAATCCAGTGCCCTTCTGGCAAACGAAGCATATACATCCAGCTCTGCTGCCTGTCTGGCTGCCTGCTGAATCCGGGGCGATGCTTCACGAACTGTACTCTGTACTTCTGCAAAAAGCCGGGCTTCCACAACACCCAGCCGGCTTTCCGCATCGGCGATTTTGTTTTCAGTTTCCTTCAGTTCTTCCGTAAAGTAGCGTTCGGAATTGGCCAGCGTCTGTTTACGGATATAGTCGTCCGGTACCAGATCCTTCTTGCCGTTTGACACCTCGATAAAATAACCGAAAACCTTGTTGTATTTGATTTTGAGGGTGGATATTCCCGTGCGCTCACGTTCTCTGGCTTCAATCTGCATCAGGAAATCCTTGCCGTTTTCAGAAAGCTCCCTCAGTTCATCCAGTTCTGCATTCCATCCGGCTCTGATTTTGGGTTCGGCAGAAAAGCGGCGGATTTCACCGTCACTTTCATAAACCGCATTCTGGATCAGCTCACGGATATCCTCAAGCAGATCCAGATGGGCAAAATCCGCCTTCAGCAGCGGCATATCCAGTCCCGCCAGAATTTTATCTGTTTCCGATAAAGCTTCTGCAGAAAGGCGCAGCGAGATCAAATCGGTTGTATTGGCACCAGAAGTCTGGATTTTGGAGCAGATCCGTTCCAGATCGTATATTTTCGAAACCGCAGCCCGGATCCGTTCCAGTCCCTGAGGATCATTAAAAAGTTCCCG
>JBMNSG010000050.1:0-14808 GCA_050945075.1 Eubacteriaceae bacterium
AACGAAAAGTTTCAAACAAATAATCGTTTGTTTATGCTGCATAGCAGTGTGTATCTTCAGTGGGTTACTGGTTACGAATAAAGTAGATGCGTCTACTTATAGTTTTAATAAACCAACAATTGGAGTTGGAAAACCAGTTAATTTCTTGAACGGAAGTTTTGAAACTGATTTGACTGGAATGGATGCTAGCAAAATTATTTTGTCGAATTATGGGACAGTCAATATGCCTTCGTCTACACATAAATCTACTACTTGGAGTTCTTATCCTGTTTCAATTTCTGGAAATAACTATGGAATTACAAGTTTTAGAGATTCTCGTTGTTGGCTTATCGAAAGTTCGTCCAACCCGGGAACGTATGGGCTAAGTAAAGCAGCAAATGGCAGTCGTTTCGCAGAATTAAATGCTTATGCAGCAGGAAGGTTATATCAAGATATTGCGACGGTTCCTGGAACTAGGATTTACTGGCAGTTTGCACATGCTGGTCGCCAAGGTGCATCAACTAGTAAACCGGATATAATGCGATTCTCTTTGAAAGCTGCTGGTAATGTAGCAGTAGCTCCTACAGGTTCAGAAATTATTCAAACAGGTAAGGCAACCAGCACAAATTGGACTTATTATCGTGGAGTATATACTGTTCCAGATGGACAGACTAATACACAATTCGGTTTCGAAGCCGTGAGTTCTTCTAATGGAAATTCAGCCTATGGAAACATGCTAGACGATATTAAATTCCAGACGGGTGCTTCACTAATCACAGAAAAATCAATTTATAATTCTTCCGGCCAACGTATAGATGGCAGTTATGGCGAATACAGTGACGTTATTACAATAAAAGTTAAAGTGACAAACTGGGGTGAAACGGATGCAACTCCCTGTGTTTTGACTGATACGCTTTGGGATGGATTAGAATTTGTCGACGGCTCTGTAAGCGGTGATACGGGTGTGACAGGTACAGTAAGCTGTTCTAATGGAACAGTAACTGCAAATATTGGGATAGGTGCATCTGGGTCTGCTGGTGGGACAATTAAAGGCAGTCAGAGCTTAGGAGCATCTGGGACAACAGGAAAGGGTGGACAAGCAGTTGTTACGATTCATGCAAAGATAGTCGGATCTCCTGGACTTACTGTAAAGAACCAGGCAAAAGTTACTTACAATGACAAAGATTTCGAGTCGTATAATCCTAATGGACTGACCTCTTATTCATGTATTGATTACGGAAAAGACGATGCAAATGATATTGGCAATTCCAGTATAACTGGTGCCTTTACCATGAATATTCTTAAGGCTGATGGTACTTTGAAGACTTCATATGATGGAGTAGACATCAATAATGAAGAAACGTATGTTAACCAGTTCACTATTGTTGACAGACAGGTAAATGGTAAAGTCTGGACCGACAATAACGAAGACGGGAATCAAACAGATGGGGAACGTGTTTGGGCAAATACCAGCGTAAAACTACAGAAAAAAGCTGACGACGGAACATGGTCAGATACCAGTGACTGGAGTGATACACCTCTTGTAACAACAACTGATGCTGACGGTAAATATACATTTAAAGGGATTGTACCGGGGACTTATAGAGTCGTGCTTGTAGATTCAACCAATTACAAGGCAACCACTCTGAAATGTTCAGACACATTAACAGAGACACAAGCCAAGACAGGCACTCAAGGTAACCCTGAAAATGATGCCCAGACATTGGAAGACGGGACAGTTGTAATCCAGGAATTCACTACAAATCTCGAGGCTTTCACACCAGGATCACCTGTTTACTACACTTATAATGCAGATATTGGTATGGTTCCAAATACTGAAATAAAGAAGGATGCTTATATTGGTGACAGTACCACAGTCAATAATGGGACCTCTGATACACCATCTAATGTTGTCCTTCACGATACTGTTACATATAAGATTACTGTAACGAATAATGCAACAAATGATCAGGATACTATAAATCGAACAATTACTGACATTTTGCCGGAAGGAATGACCTATGTATCCAGTGATCCTGAAGCTACGGTCGAGAATCAGACAGTAACTTGGAATTTATCAGAACTTCCGAAAGGTGATACGACTTTAACAGTGACAGTTAAAGTGAATGAGGTTGATAAGGATCTACTTAATACAGCTTCTTTAAAAGGAAACTTTGGAGATCCGATAAACTCGAATACGACATATCATCATTCATATGGTCTGAATCTTACGATCAGCAAGAAGGTGACCGGTCAGTATGCAGATATGACTAAATCTTTCCCGTTTTCATTGAATCTGAACGACAGTACAGGTAATGAAAAAATAGAAGGTACATATTCTTACACTGGAAATCCAGAAAAAGTGGGTAATGTAACGACGCCAACATCAGGGACAATAGATGCTTCTAAAACAATCAAGTTCAGTTTAAAAGATGGACAGTCAATAACAATTAAGAATTTGCCAAAAGATACGCAGTACATCATTGAGGAACTGGAACATGCAAATTATGATGTGAGCTGCACTACTGTTGACAGTACAACCTATTCTGGAACAGCAAACACAAATAATTTTGAAAATGCTAAAACGACTGGTCAAATATTCTATAATGATGCGTCTAATACTTTTACTAACTCCAGAACAAAAGTTGTTGTAACAAACGCTGGTTTGGGTGGTGTTAACAGCGATTTATGGCCCATAATTATTGGTCTGGGAATGGCAGCTATTGCAATTTCAGCGGTACTTTATCTTGCATTACAAAAAGTAAATAGTAAAGAAAAGTAGATAGATTAGATGGAAGATAAACAAATCAGAGCAGCACCTGAACAAAAGAAGGAACATGGAAATGAACCTTCTTCCGATAAAGATATCAAACAAAAGGAGACACAGCCTGGCGTTCTACAGGAACTGCTGTATCTCATTATCAAGATTGCAGCAGTATGCCTTGCTTTTGTTCTGATATTCACTTTCATGTTCGGAGTCTACCGTAATTCAGACCTTTCAATGAATCCGGCAGTCAAAGACGGCGACCTCGTATTCTTTTATCGATACGATAAAAATTACGTGAAAGATGACGTACTGGTCCTTAAATACCAGGGAGAATACGAAACTCGCCGTGTAATTGCAGTAGCGGGTGATGAAGTCGATATTAAAGACGGCGGACTCTATATTAACGGGTCTCTGCAGCAGGAATCTGGCATTTACCAAACGACAGATCGTTATGAAGAAGGAATTGACTTCCCTGTAACCGTCGATCAGGGTCAGGTATTTGTGCTAGGCGATAGCAGAAGAAATGCCACAGACAGTCGAATTTATGGCTGTGTAGATATAAACAGCACATTGGGAAAAGTAATGACTATAGTTCGAAGACGTGGAATTTAGCAGGAAAAGGAGGGCTGAAGACAGCAAACGTGTTAAAGAAAGATTAGTGTTGACTTAAGAGAGCAATAACAAAATAATAAAAGGAGTTTTCTAATGAAGAAAGCAAGATTTCAAAAATTGACAAAACAGTTGGTTTCATTATTGGCTGTATTAGCAGTATGTATGAGCATGGGTTTCACAAGTGTATTTGCATCCCAAGGGGCAAACGCGGATGATGCCATCGTAAAAAGTGACGGTGATCAAACTAATATCCAGGCAGCAATTACTAAAGTATTCGAAACGGGACAGACAACAGTATTCGATGATGCTACGTTTACCTTTGATTTTGTACAAGATACAACAACTAAGGTTGATGCTACCGGTAAAACGATCGATATTCAGACAGATACGGCGACTATTCCCTCAGTAACAGCTGTCGTTAAATCGTCTATGACAGGATCTCCTGATCCCAATAGTGCGTTGAATAAAATTATCGAAGTACAGACTAGTGATTTTATTGCCAACGCTACTTTCCCGCATGCTGGTGTATATGCATTTGACGTTACAGAAGCACAGACTGGCTTTACAACGAACGGCAATCCTGGTTCATCAATCGTCTATTCTCAGGCAAGCTACAAGCTTTATGTTTATGTAGCTAACAAAACAGACGGCAATGGCACATATGTATATGCTGTAGGCGATGTCTTCCAGAAGGATGATGCAGGTCTTACAACAGGCGAAACTGGTGTAGATGAAAAAGTTGGCAGCAAAGTAGACCCGACTCCGAATGGGACTCCTGATACTGAAAATGGTAAAGTGAATGCCAATAATAGTGACATGAAGTTCACTAACAGCTATGTTGAATCTAAATCTCCTGATCCGGTAAATCCAGATCCAGATGATCCGACTACATATGGTCTTTTAATCAATAAAACAGTTGCAGGCACACAGGGCGACCATACAAAAGATTTTAGCTTCACGCTTAATGTAACGAAACCGACCTTAACAGCGGCTGATTCATCAACTTTTACAGTTGTAAAAGTTGATGCTAAAGGAACTAAAACTGTTTTAGATGAGGGTTCTTATAGTCATGATTATACATTCACTCTGAAACATGGTGAAAGTCTAATTTTATCAGATGCTTATGTTGGATCAACTTATACTTTAACAGAAACTGGAACTGATAATTACACCGCTGGTGTAGTTGTGAAGTCTAATAATGTCACTACACTCGATAAGACTGCTTCAACATTAGGAGCCGGTATTGATACCCTTCTCGACAAAACTACGCTTCCGAATGGTACAACCAACCAGCAGCAGGTAATTGGTCAGCTTGAAAACTCTGCTAAATTTACGAATACTTATAAAGATGTTACACCGACTGGTATTCTGATGAACAACCTGCCTTTCATTACTCTGATCGTAGTAGCCGGCGGCCTCATGGTTGGTTATGCAGTCATGAAAAGCAAAAAAAGAGCGGCTTAATACGCTTTAATTTAACAGTTTAATCTTTCAACCCTAAGCTGTCTTGTATCAGGTATTCGTATCCGCTCCTGCGGATACGAATACCCACTTTAATAAGAAAGTAACATGAAAAACAACCGGAAAAACGCCCGATCAATAAGTTTAAAGATCATTCGGGGTGCAAGCGCAGGTGTGAACCTGTTCGTCATGATCATCCTGGTGGCGGCAATCGGTTATGGATGCTATGCATTATGGGATTCATACGCGTTAGTAGAAAGCGCATCCTCAGACCAGTATCAAGTTTACCAGCCGGAGGCAACAGAAAATGGTCCCGGATTTGACGAACTCCAGACCATAAATCCCGAAGTTATCGCATGGCTTAATGTATATGGCACCAAAATAAACTATCCAGTTACGCAAAGTACAGATAACTGGAAGTACATCAGTACAGACTGTAAAGGAAATTATTCCCTGACTGGGAGTATCTTTATGGATTACGAAAACAGCAGTGATTTTTCGGACTTCAATACCATCCTTTACGGACATAACATGACACCTAAAATTATGTTCGGCAATTTAAAAGACTTTAAAGAAGAGTCTTATTTTCAAAGCCATCAATATGGTGATCTGTATTATGGCGGCAGGCATTATGGTCTACAGTTCTTTGCAGTCCTGTCAACAAACGCTTATAACTTTGATGTATATGCGCCGAATGTACAGGGAGAAGCTTCACAGCAGTCGTATCTTGACAACCTGCTAAGCATTGCAACCTGGACCCGGGATGTTGGCGTTAGTACAAATGATCGAATCGTTTTGCTCAGCACCTGTTCGAATAGCGCGACCAACGAACGCGATATACTGGCAGCCAGGATAACGGACGAGACCTATAACAATGAATTCGACGTGGCAGATTCAGGAAGTAATAGTATTCAGAGTATCGATCCAACAGGATGGCAGGCACTGCCGCTGTCTATCAGAATTCTGATTATTGTTATTCTAATCCTGATCGTTGTTGCCATTATATATAGAATAATCCGAAAACGGAAAAAGAAGGGCAGATAGTATGGAGAAAAAAGCTGCCAGAATATGCATACGGATCGCAGACATTATCCTTAACATTGTCGTTGTGATCACGGTGGCAGTCATGTTCTCCTATGGATGCTATGCTATCTGGGACACCGTTTCAGAAGTATCCAAAGCCACCCAGACAACCTATGCAAAATATAAGCCGGATGAAAGCGAACAAAAGTCCCTGTCAGAACTTCAGGCAGTTAATTCCGATGTGATTGGCTGGCTTTCGATTTACGGTACCAATATTGATTACCCGATTCTTCAATCAGACAACAATGATAAATATCTGACTGCGGACCCGGAAGGAAAGTATTCACTGTCAGGAAGCATCTTTCTTGACTGGCAGAATAATCCATCATTTACGGATTTTAACAGCATTATATACGGACATCATATGGCTTACCATGCGATGTTCGGCGATATAAGTGAATTTAAAGATGCCTCCTTTTTCGATAGTCATCCTTACGGAAATATTTATTATGACGGAAAAGATCATGGCATACAGCTGCTGGCCTTCCTCCAGGTGGACGCATACAGCAGCAGTCTCTATGAACCCGCGGTAACAGATGACAGTTTGAAACAGAGTTATCTGGATACCATGATTGACTCTGCTGTAAACATCAGACAGATGGACATTTCAACAGATGACCATCTGATTCTGATGTCCACTTGCACAGAAGACGTAACCAACGGACGGCATATCCTGGTGGGACGGATTACAGATGGAACCTATACCAATGATTTTGCAGAAGACGACGCGAAAAACAAGAGTAATTCTGCGATATGGGGAACAGTGTTAAGTGAAAATCAGGATGTAGTTCCCATGATGGCACTCATTATTCTGCTGCTTCTGCTGGCTGTAATCCTGGCAGCGATGATCAGAACTCAGGGGAAACGAAAAAAGAAAAATGTTTAAACAGCAGACAGTTTAAACTGTCGCGAATGCGAAAGGATAAGGGTGTGGTTTGATGATGAAAATGGAAGGAGTGAAAGTAATGAAAAAATCACTGGTATGTCTGATGATGGCGGTATGCCTGCTTCTTGCGGGTGGTCCGGCCAGTCAGATCCATGCTCAGGAACCACTGTCGGTTACGCTTCCAGTCAGCCAGACCCTGACAGTAACAGGAAGCACGCTCAGCAGTGAAGGCAGTCGCTTTACTTATCTGATGACGGCAAAGGATTCATCTAATCCAATGCCTGATGGCAGTACAGCTGAAGGTTACACATTCACATTGGAAGGAACACAGGACAGTATAATCGGCCCGATTACCTATACGCATGCAGAGCCGTATGAATATCAGGTTAAACTGGTAAGTCCAACTGATAAGCCAGGTTATACCATCGATCAGGAAATTTACGATGTTGTTGTAGTGATTCAGAATACTGATAACGGCGGACTTGAACAGGCGATTTATATTAAAAATACCAATAATGATAAAGTTGCAGACATGTCATGGAATCATTCATACCAGCCAAAACCAACTGATTCTTCATTGATGACAGCCTTGACAGTCAAAAAGAATATCAGCGGAACACCGGATACAGCCAGCAATTTCGAATTTGTACTTAAAGCAGACGACAGTAATTCGCCAATGCCTGAAGCAGATACCGTAAGTATAAACGGAGAAGGAACGGCTTCCTTCGCAACCTGGTCGTATACATCAACTGGTGACTATACCTATAAACTTTCTGAACAAGACTCTAAAATATCGAATTACGTGTATGATACATCCGTCTATACAGTGACAGACAGTGTGACTGATCAGAACGGACAGCTGGTTCTGGCCCGGACCATAACAGACCAGAACGGGAATGAAGTGGATATAGCTGCTTTTACCAATAAGTATGTTACCGGTGTAGCAGGCAACGTTTATACAGGACTACATAATAATTTCCCGTATTTAATCGGCATTGTACTGACAGCAGGTGTGCTGCTCGTTTTGTATAAACGAAGAAAATCAGATTCAGAACAAGCAGATAAATCAAACGCGATTTAAAGGCGGGTTTTAAAGACAGATACAGATATTGAAGACAGTCAGAAGTTGAATAACTTCTGACTGTCTTTTCTAGTTATGGCAAATCAGGAACAGGTCCGATTATTTATTAACGGATAAGAAAGATATTCAGCATGGAAAGAACGTATTACAGAACCTATGGTGATCAGGAAATAGAAGTTACAAAAGAACGCAACGTTGATCAGAATGGATGGAACGGAAGGAAATGGTGCAGCAAAAATGAATACATTAGTAAAATCTGACCAGTGGCGGCAGGATCATATCAATATGATGATCGAAAATCGCGGCATTCTTCTGTTCGAGTACGATGCGGAACACGACTCTTTTGTTATAACCGGTAATGCAAATGAATCAGATAAAAAAGAAACAGTGATTAACAGTGCCAGGGAAGAACTGATTCATTATATTCATCCGGATAATCAGGAAGCTATTAATCAGGCGGTAAAACAGGCCCTGTATGCCTCGATTTCAGGACAACTGGAATTTCAGGCGAAGCTGGGCGCTGACTGGCGCTGGCTGCAGGTACAGTATAACAGTATTGTAGACCAGCAGAATCGAAACAGCAGAATTTTCGGTATTGCCATGGATATACAGAAATGCAAAGAGAAAGAAGAACTTGATCAGAAACGCAGTGCTTCTTTTACCTCATTCCTGAATTCAGAAGCAGACTTATCGTTATGCTTTGATTCAAAAACCGGAAAACGTACAATACTGCCTGGGGATGTAATTCCTAAGTCCATGTCTCCAGGTATAACATTGGGTCAGCTCAGCGAAATACTGAGAGAGAAAGTCAATATAGAGGATGTCGAACGCATCCGAAAAAAGGTTGGAGATCAGCAATTCGAAGAGGATGGCAGAATCATTACCTGTGAATGCAGATTTGAATCTTACACAGGCAGTTACCGGGGTTATCACTGGTTCGAGTTGAGCAGCCAGATTGTGAAACATGCAAATGCTGATTCAGGAGATGCCGACGTGTTTATCCAGCTTAAAGATATTGACGAAAAAAAGCTGGAAGAATTGAGACTTTCGGAAATGGCCAAACGGGATCAGCTCACTGGACTGCTTACACTGGATAGTTTTCGAGAAGGATGTAAACAATGGTGTAATGATCAGAACAGAAAAGGCGGATGTGCCCTGGCTGTGATGGAATTAGACAGCTTTATAGAGTATAATCAGCGGTTTGGTTATATGGCAGGGGACAGTGTTCTGCAGCAGACTGCATTGACACTGCAGGCACTGATACAAAAGGATGACAAATGTGCTCGTGTAAGTGGAGCCCTGTTTGTAATTCTCCTAAAAGACCATGAGGATCTGCAATATCTTCAGGAAAAGCTGAGGATTCTTCAGATTGCCCTGACTCGCCGTTATCAGGAAGATCAGGAGCTCACGGCCAGTATTGGTGTTGCAGTTGTGAATCAGGAGGATAACCAGCATGATTTTGACACAGCTTTTGAACATGCCCGTAGCGCTTTGGTAGAAGCACGATCACTGGGCGGTAACAGAGTTCAATTTTTTAATGCTTCAAATATCGTTGATAGACCAGAAACATCAAAATTACAGGAAAAACCAGAGATACCTATACCTGTGAGCAGCCTTGATAGTAATGCAGAAGTTTGTAGTAAACATCATGTTGAAATCAGGACATTTGGATTTTTTGAAATATTCGTGGATGGGAATCCAGTCTCTTTCAGGAATCCAAAAGCGAAAGAACTTCTGGCATTAATGGTGGACCGGAATGGTGGATATATTAGATCTGACGAAGCCATAAGCTATTTATGGGAAGATGAGATGATAGATAAGGTATCACGTGCAAAATACAGAAAGACCGCCATGTATTTGAAGAAAACACTGGAAGATAATGATATAGATTATATTATAGAAATAGGAAGCCGGAAGAGACGCATTATTCCTGAAAGAGTTGACTGTGATTATTTTCATTATTTAGAAGAAGGAAAAAGAGCACATAAACAGTTCAGAGGTTCTTATATGCTTAACTACAGCTGGGCAGAAACAACTGCAGCAGAACTGAGCATGATTATGAATGAAATCATGGAAAAATCAGTTTCTGAATTAGAAAGATCGAATCAGATAAATACCAGACCGTATGTGAAAAGTTCAATATTTTAAATTAAGCAATCCAAACTAAACTGGTAAGGTATAGTATTAGAACGATAAAGACAAAGGTAATCAGATAGGGTAATGCTAGAAGAACAGTGAAGAATCGATTGGATTAAAATTACAGATAGCCACATAGATAACTATTGAGTTATCTGCCTTCTTTGTTATATAATCCTTAATAAACGTATATAGCTATATAAATGAATATTAATACGTCATAATAATAGAATAGATTATGAACGGAAAGTGAACATATTTAGCTGTTATCAAGGATTTACTTAAAAGGGGAGGAAAACGGAACTAATGGGGAACACACTTAAGTGTAAAAAACCGGATTATTCGGCTAATTCGGATATTACAAAATCGGTAAATTTGACAGAAAAGGAACAGGCTGTTCTGGATCGATCACGGGAAACTGCATTCACAGCCTTTAAAAATGAAGAAATAACACTTGCACTGGCTTTTGACGGAAGAACAAGGGAAAGAATCAAAATTCCAGGAGATGTACTCCCACCAGGGGTATCGCCGCTTTTGACGCTATACGATATACGCAGATATTTTGCAGAAAATATCTGTCCCGAAGACGCAGAAAGAGTAAAGCATATCTGTAATCTGGAGAACTTCGCTCAAAATGGAGACGAAATCAATGTAGAATTTCGGTTAATGGTTAAACTTGAAGAACAACAGCAGTCCAAATGGTACACGCTATGTTGCAGACGCAGCCTTAATGCCGTTACAGGAATAACGGATACTTTTCTGAGAATGAGAGATATCGATCAGGGAAAAAGAAATCAGTTAGAGCTAATAGATAGTATACGGACTGACCAGCTTACTGGCTTTCTCAATTGTGACAGTTTCGAAAGAGAATTCGATGAAATAATTAGTCAGTCAGACCGAAAGTCATACGCAATGGTGATAATTGGCTTTGATAATCTTTCACTGTATGCATGTAATGGGGTCAACGCGGATATCGACACAATTCTTCGACAGGCATCACTGACACTTAAAACCATGACCGCCAGTAATAATCTGTGTGGGCGGGCAGGTTATACGAAATTGATTGTTTTAGCAGAGTTAGACGAAGAGTTTTCATATTTTAAAGAGCGACTCCGAATTCTGCAGATGGCTCTTGCGCAGAATACAGCAGAACAGCAGCGAATAACGGTAAGTATTGGTGTCAATCTTATACCTGTAAATCAGAAGTGTTCTTATAAAAGCGCCAGAGAACGTTCTGAAAACGCCTTGGAAAAGGCATGGAAACTGGGAGGAGATCAAGTTCAATTCTTTACAGATGGTGAACAATCACAAAAGGATATTTCAAATATATTTGGAAAACAACAGCCGGAATTGGAACAGAAAGCGGGAGATAAACGTGTTTTTATCCGCACATTCGGACACTTTGATATTTTCGTAGACGGACACCCGCTCTTATTCAGAAATCCTAAAGCAAAAGAACTGCTGGCTATACTGGTGGATCGTTCAGGCGGTTATGTAGCCTCGGATGATGCGATATCCTATCTTTGGGAAAATGAAGCTATTAATAAAGTGACCAGGTCCCGTTATAGAAAGACAGCGATGTACCTGAAGAAGACACTGGAAGACAACGGTGTGTTCGACATCATGGAAGTCAAAAATAGAAAGCGCTGTATTATTCCGGATCGTGTGGATTGTGATTACTATGATTTTCAGAAAAACGGAAAACATGCAATTCATCCTTACAGAGGATCCTATATGCTCAATTATAGCTGGGGAGAAGTAACGGCAGCAGAACTGGATCTTACGCTTGAGTATTAGAGTAATAACGACGAAGACGCAGGTGCATAAGACTCACTCTGCGTCTTGTTGTTTATGGATTTTGTAGAAATACAGAATATTGCAGACCGTTATTTTCAGATTACTGTTCGCAGGAAGTTAAAGGAAATAATGTTCAGGATGAACGCTTTTCTTCTAATTTAGCGGTAGTGTTTTCACTCCAACTGTAATTCAACAGATATGAACCTCGGAACAGATTCCGATATTCCATTTCTTCGGACAGATACTCGTAAAGATCGCAGTTTATCTTCGCAGTATTAATGCGCTGGCTTCCGTGTTGTGTTTCAACAATATCTGAAATGTCGTGTTGTTTCAGGAACTGTCTGAGCCACATCAGTACTTTTCGATAACGTCCCAGCGTGGTTTTATCAATTTCATCTTCAGGCCAGAGACACTTAATAGCCTCCTGCGAAGAAACATAACAGCCATTCCGGTCAATCAGCAAGGCAAGTAGTTCCTGGGCTTTGGAATGACTGAATGTGACGGCCTGTCCATCAACAAAAATATCAAAATATCCAAAAGTTCGGAAAACAACCGTATGTTCATTGTCAGTGGTAATCAGCGTTGCTACCTGTTCCTGCTTTACTTCCTGTTCCTGATCCAATATTAGTTCCGAGGGGGTACTACAAATAGAACTTGCTCCAGAAATAAATGTCGGATCTTGTTCGTATTGATAGGAAGGAATATTTTCGAGTTCTTCTGAATAATAAATAGAACGGTTGCCGCCAGACTGTCGTGCCATCCGCAGTGCTCTGTCTGCCTGGACATAAATTTCATCAAAATTATTGATGATACAGTCAGATAAAGCAATACCAATACTAGCCGTGACTGCCAACCCGTTATCAGACTGTTGTTGCAAAGCCATAAGCAGGATGCGGGCCCGTTCTCGCAGATTATTCATATTTTTTTCACCATTGATACAAACTGCAAATACACTGTCTGAAAATCTGCCACATACATCTCCATTGTGGAGAAAAGCATTCATGGTCAGAGCCGTTTGCCTAAGATTTTTTTCACCTTGCGTATGGCCGAACTTTCTGACAATCTCCGAATATTGATCCAGTTCGATGAGAGCAAGCCCGCAGAATTTATTATCCGCGTTGTTTTTTTCCCACACATCACAATATTCCTGGAAGGCTTTACGATTCAGAAAACCCGTAAGAGAATCTTTTCTGCTCAAATCCAGTAAATGGGCTACTTTCTTCTTTTCGTCGGTTATGTCTTCCATTAATCCGACGGTTCGATAGACATGGCCGTTTTCATCCGCGACACTTACGTATTTGATTTTGTTCCAACAGTTTTTTCCGTTCCATATATTTTTCATCTCAAAGACACCGCGACATGCGCTGTTTCGTGCCTTTTCTGCATGGTGATATACTGCTGCAATGCTTTCCGGAGCAGCAAATTCCGGTATTCGTCTTCGAAAATCCCGTAGTACGATTTCACCATATTCACCATTCTCTTGTTTTTCTCCAAAAGTCAGGATTTCTTCATCCGGATCGTAGTCAAATGAGATAAACCCATGACTTTCAACAAGCAGCTGATAGCGTTCGTTTTGCCAGCATTCCCGTCTCTGGCTGTCAATTACGCTGGTCACATCAGATAAAGATAAATAACAGCATGACCTGTCATCATAATTACATACAAGTCCCTTTACACGGATCCACAATTTTGCTCCGGATTTTTTTCTTCCGGGTATGATTGTTTCGACTGTTCCCTGTTCAATCAGCTGTTGTCCGTGTTGTCGTATAAACTGTGCTAAAAGACAATCTTCAGGTATTTCCGATGTCAGTTTGTTGTGAAAAAAAAGATCATAATCTTCTTCACTCATATCAAACATGGAGTAAATACGGTTGTTTACATATTTTAAACGAAAATCGCGGTTGTTTTCCAGTTCGAGAACATTTATGCCCACTGGAACACTGTCAAGAATACAGTTCAGGTTTTCTGTCGTTGTTTTAAGCTGTACACGATCTTTTAGAACATCTTCAATATCGAGGATAACAGCAACGATATTAACTATTTCTCCGCTTTCATCGACAATGGTTTCGGCTCCGATTCGAGACCATCGCCACGTACCCTCTGCGGTAAGCAGTCTTGCAAAAACAACTTCATGAGCAGCTCCCTCCATGATATTTTGCATAAAAAAAACAACCCCTTGTATATCGTCTGTATGAATACAGGTAAGACTGTTTCTGTTGTGATACAGGTTCTTTAAATCTGCTTCGTTAATTTTGTAAAGTCTATAGGCATTGGTGTGAAAGAAAGTATTTTCTTTCAAATTCCATACAAGAATCGTTGAAGATGTATAATTTTGTTGTGAATAATCAGTAAAAAAGCCAGTAGTATCCAAATGCCAACCCCTTTTCTATACTTAAATAGCGTACGCACACATATGAAATTGTAATAGATATAAACATCCCTTTTGATAAATTATAGACAAACGGCATGATCGATTATAACATTAATTGTAAACTACTCAAAATAAATGTATCGTATAGACTACAATAGTTTACCTTTTGCTATTATCTTATTAATTTACTTCTCTTCGTCTTCCTGTATCGCTTCAATTTCATCTTCCATAGTTTCCAGATCCAGGTCTACTTCTGTCTGAATTGTCCTCATTTATTTTCTATCTGCATTTTATACTGATTCATATCTTCTGCTATGTTGTCAGTAAATTCCTGAAACTGTTGTTTAACAGAATCATTGTATTCTAAGGCCCGCAGTTTTGCAGTATCAAGGGCATCCTCTGTATCCTTTTTCATATGTTTTCTTGTATTTACGCCTGAATCGGGTGCTGTTTATGGAAAACGTCAGGCAATATTAGTGTTCCTTAAGCAGTATATAACCGTTGCAGTTATGTTCTATATAGAATTATTTATTATATATTAATAAATACATTATCAATATACATTGTAAAACACAATTTTAACTGATAATGTGTATATGTTCAGAATAAAATATTTTTATTTATATCCTATTTTT
>JBMNSG010000051.1:0-14788 GCA_050945075.1 Eubacteriaceae bacterium
TCGCTTTCAGCGATTTTGGTTCCGTTCTGTTCGGCTGTCCAGGCCACTGCAGCACCGTCAAGATTGGTGCAGTCAGCCGGTGCCATTGCAGATTTAACCGTCACGGTATCCCCTACTGCGATGCCCTCTGTTTTGTCTGATGAGATTTTCACACTCTGAAGCGGTGTTTCTTCATCCGCTACAAGAACCGTAACAGGATCCGCTTCATAAGTCTTTCCATCCAGTTCTATCGAGCAGCTTACCACCAGTTTACCTGCAGAAGCCGGTTTTACTGTAATCGCGTGATCTTCTGTTTCATTGACATCAATTTTCGTTCCATCAAGGGTTGCGCCCCATGTCCAGGTTGCATCAGCTGTATCAAGCTGGGTATCCTTACCGTCTTTATCAGTCTGGGTAAGAATAGCGGAGAATCCCTTATTGGTATCCTTGACCATACCGGTGCTCGGGTCGCCCTTGTAGATGGTCAGAACCGGTTTGTTTGTTTCTTCAGCTGCCGAATCTTTGGGACTGGCAGTAAACTTGATTTCGCCTTCCTGTCCATCGCTGGTAACGGCCTTAACGCTTCCGGATTCTACCAGAATGCTCAGATCTGCACTGGCTGTATAAGAACCGTCCGAATAGCCGGTTGCATCGACTGTGATACTGTCAATTGCTTTCCCATCGGCATCCTTAAAAGAAACACTGCTGTCAACTGCAGTAAAGGTAACCGTAACCGCATCAGTCGTCTTGTCGGTCGATGTTGTGGTATCTGCATTCTCGTCTGTCGATGTTGTGGTATCAGCAGCTTTGTCCGCTGATTCCGTGTTATCGGCTGTCTTGTCGGTCGATGCTGTGGTATCAGCAGCTTTGTCCGCTGATTCCGTGTTATCGGCTGTCTTGTCAGTCGATGCTGTGGTATCGGCAGTTTTGTCCGCTGATTCCGTGTCATCGGCTGTCTTGTCGGCTGCTGCATTATCTGTCGTTGCCGGTGTAAATTCCGCGGTAATGACCACGTCATCCCCGACTGTCAGATTCTGTGCCGCTGTACTGTCTGCATTTTTCAGAGATAACGTTACCGGATCATGCGCAAATGCGACCGGCAGAAAGAATAATGCTGCCGCAATTACTGCGACGAGTACAGTTTTGACTGTTTTGCTCATACATTTCCTCCGTTTTGTCCAGATTCCATTTGCTTAATTTGTTCTTAAATCTGGCTCACTATGATGTATTTGTACTACCATAATACGTGATTTATCATTAAAACACAAGTTATTTTCCAGATTATCCCTTTTGTAACCATTTATCTACAGATTCGTTAAAGTTTATCTAAAGTGTAACTTAAGTTTATGAGTCAGGAGTGACGGTTTCCTGCGGAACAATCACCCGTCATAAGATTTTCTGCGAAAAAGTACTGTCTTCTTGCATAAAGAGACGGTAATTATAATAATGAAAGTGGTATATAACAAAGAGACTGTTTTGGAATCAGAAAGCATGGAGGATACTATGCAGAGAAAAGATATAAAGAATGAACTGAAGGCCATCATTGATGAGCCCGGCTATAAGCCACATAAGTTTCACGATTTCGCCGATGAACTCGGACTGAAAAAAAAGAAAGACAAGAAAATACTGGGAGAAATTCTGGACCGTCTGGTAGACAAGGATATTCTGATCAAAAACTATCAGAAAAAATTCGAACATCCGGCGTACAAGACCATCACCGGTACCCTGCAGGGAAATACCCGCGGTTTCGGCTTTGTCATCCCCGATGGCGACCTCTTTCAGAAGGACATCTACATCGGTTCACGGAATCTGGGCGGGGCTTTTGACTCGGATAAGGTTAAAGTGGAAGTCTTTACCAATCCTGAAGACGACCGTCCGGAAGGCAGAATTGTCGACATTCTGGAACGCGGCCGCAACAATGTCGTCGGTCAGTTTCAGCGCAGCAAGGATTATGGATTTGTCGTCGCCGACAATGACAAACTGAACAAGGATATTTTTGTGGGCTCCGGCAACTTCATGAATGCCACCAATGGCGACAAGGTCGTTGTCGAAGTGACCAAATGGCCGGAAGACGGGCGCAATCCCGAAGGAAAGATAATCGAAGTACTGGGTAAACCGGATGATCCCGGCGTCGATATTCTCTCTGTTTTCAAGGAATACCAGGCTCCGACCGTATTCCCGCCGGAAGTAACCGATCAGGCCGATGCCATGTCCTCGGAAATCACTGAAGAAGATATGAAGGGACGCCTGGATCTGCGTGACCTGACTACATTTACCATCGACGGTGACAGCTCCAAGGACTTTGACGATGCTGTCTCCATTGAAAAGATCAGTGATGATGTTTACCGGCTGGGTGTGCATATTGCCGATGTTTCCCACTACGTAAAGGAAGATACACCCATCGATGTGGAAGCAGCCAATCGTGCCACATCCATTTATACGGTTAATAAAGTGGTGCCGATGCTCCCCTTTAACCTGTCCAACAACCTGTGCTCGCTGCGTCCGGAAGAAGACCGGCTTACCATTTCCTGCATCATGGATGTGGATAAACACGGAAAGGTGTTAAGCTATAAAATCCAGCGCTCGGTCATTCACTCCAAGGCGCGGATGACCTACAGCACCGTCAATGAATTCCTGGCCGGGGAAGATACTGAACGCACGGCTTACCTGAAGCCTTTTAAAAAGGACCTGGAAACCATGCAGGAATTTGCAAAAATCCTGAACAAGGAACGGCGCCAGGCCAGAGGCTCCATCGACTTTGAATATCCGGAATCAGTTGTGGTTGTCGATGAAGAAGGCAAGCCTGTAGAAATCAAAATATCAGAACGCGGGGTTTCCGAACGACTCATTGAAGAATTCATGCTGCTGGCCAACGAAACGGTCGCAGAATATGCTTCAAAATCCGGGCTGACCTTCATGTACCGGAACCATCCGCATCCGGATGCAGAAAAGCTGAAGGAATTCCGTGATTACCTGAAGCGCTTCGGTTTCCATCTTGGAAAAGAAGGACAGATTCCAAACAATCATGATTTCCAGAAACTGATGAAGGACATCGAGCATTCGCCCAACCGCGAAGTCATTACCCTGCTGGCACTGAGAACCATGCAGCAGGCACTGTATCAGCCGGAAAACCAGGGCCATTACGCACTGGGCGCAGAAAACTATACCCACTTCACCTCGCCCATCCGCCGTTACCCGGACCTGACCGTACACCGCAACATCGGCCTGCTGGCAGATACCGGCGGTGATGTCCCGGAAAAAGAAAAACGCCGTATTGCCAGAAAGCTTAAAGACGAAGCGGCCCACAGCTCTGAACAGGAACGCGTGGCAGACAATATCGAACGCGATGTTAAAAAGATGAAGATTGCAGAATACATGACCGGACATATCGGTGAAGTCTTTAACGGTAAGATATCCGGCGTCACCGGCTTCGGATTCTTTGTCGAACTTCCGAACACCGTCGAAGGTCTGGTTAAAATGACAGCACTGAACGATGACTACTACATCTACGACGAAGGCCTCCACCGTCTGGTGGGGCAGCGCTTCGGAAAAATCTACGAGCTCGGTCAACCCATTAAAGTGAAGACTGTCGGCGCTGATAAAATGGCCCGCCAGGTAGATTTTGAAGTAATTGAATAATCCCGTTCGAAACCAAAGCCGGCCGGTCTGAGGCCGGTCACACAGATATTTCGCCCATCCAGCTTCTGATTCAGAGACAGTCCAGCTTCTGATCCGGAGCTGGATTTTTTATCTGCAAATCACGGGAAATCCAATCCCCGAAACCAGAGAAGCCGGGCCTTCAGCTGTAATAAATTCTGAACTGTCTCGATCTTCGTCCGCCGATGTTGACAATTCAAGATATCCTGATATAATAAGATATTACTGTGAAAGGATACGGAAATGGCTGATTCGATCAAAACCATTGCGCGCAATAAAAAGGCGACGCATGACTATTTTATAGAAGAAAAATATGAATGCGGAATCGAACTGTCCGGAACCGAGGTCAAATCCCTGCGTCAGGGCAAGGCCAGTCTCAAGGAAGCCTACGCCGATATCCGCGACGGCGAAATTTTTGTTTTTCAAATGAATATTTCCCCGTACGAACAGGGTAATATTTTCAACAAAGATCCATTGAGGACCCGCAAACTGCTCATGCACCGTCAGGAGATCAACAAGCTCTCCGGTCTCAAGCAGCGGGAAGGTTATACACTGGTTCCCCTTTCCCTTTATTTTAAAAACGGAAAGGTTAAACTGGAACTGGCACTGGCAAAAGGCAAGAAAATTTATGACAAACGTCAGAGCATTGCCAAAAAAGACGCGGACCGCCGCATGAAGCGGGACCTGCGCAGCATCAAATAAGTTTTACCGGAGCCTGCAGTCTGCAGATTCCGTTACTTCTATTCCCGGGGACGTAAAGGTTTCGACAGGGATCGTGAAGTATGATAAGCGAGCCGATGCGTTGATCATCGTTAAAAGTGACAACTTAAATATAAACGCTAAAAACGAAAGACCTGCAATGGCATTAGCAGCTTAAGCTGTTTTTGTCATGTGAAGTCTACCCGCGGCACAAACTGCCGCACGCCCCTCTCTTTAACCTGTGATTGAGAGATCCGGCGTTCATAACAACAGGGAACCGCACACCGGAGTTTCCCGTACGGTGTGTGAATCAGGGAATAGTCTCCTTCTGCTTTGTCCTGAGAGCAGAAGAAGGCGAAAACTAAATCAGTGACTACGCTCGTAGAAAGTTGTATGAATCGGTTTTTGGACGCGAGTTCGATTCTCGCCGTCTCCACCATTTTAAAAAAAGACAAACCGCCTCAAGAGGCGGTTTTTTTGTATCTTTTATTCACCTGATTTGTAACACACTCAGAACCAGCGGTTCAAAATCATTCTGGCAGAGCACTTTTCATCAATAAAACAGCTGTGCATCTTTTCTGTTATCGATAAGCGAGCTTTCGAGTTTTTTGACGACCATTCCATACATCGGATTAAAGATGCCGCGGGCATCGACCGGACAGTTTTTAGCACAGGCCAGACAGTCTATACACAGAGTTTTGTCTGTTTTACGCGGATCCTCTGCAGAAATTGCACCGACCGGACAGACAGATACACAGATATTGCAGCCGGTACATGTTTTCTTCCCAGACGGATGAAACGGCATTGCCTTTGCTTCTTTATAAGGATGATTTCCCGGCACCTTCAGATCATGTTCCGGAAGATCTCCGTCCAGTATTGTTTTGATCTGTGCCGTGAATTCATCTACCTCATGGACATCCTCATCGTCCGGGCGGCTGGCAGCGATCTTGTCGGAAAAGGTATGAGGCGCGATCCATGCAGCTGCTGCAATTCCTTTAAAGCCATTAGCTTCGCAGATTTCCTTTTCTTCGAGCAGCGCATCATCAAAATCGCGGTTTCCGTAACTGACGTTGAAAACAGCCGGTGTATGATTCCCCTTTAATTTATCGAAAATACCACCCGGTACTGAAGGGAGTCTGCCCGCGTAAACCGGGGCTCCCAGGATAACCAGATCATTTTCAGTAAAAGTGTAGGTTTTTCCCCGGGTTTCAGGTTTTGTCAGATCGATCACCTCGTAATCATCCCTGATTCTTTTTGCAATTCCTTCCACATAGCCTTTGGTGCCATGAGTCGGGCTGAAATACACAGCAAATACACGTTGAATATCCATTTT
Organism: Eubacteriaceae bacterium; assembly: GCA_050945075.1. Classification (GTDB taxonomy): domain Bacteria; phylum Bacillota; class Clostridia; order Eubacteriales; family Eubacteriaceae; genus UBA7485. Next base: position 5,669 of record JBMNSG010000051.1, read on the forward strand.
TTTCTCCTTAATCAATTCTCTGTTCTGCTATCCATTTTCCTCTGTGCGTCTCTGACGGGACCACTCAACGAACTGCATCCCAGAATCGCCGCTTTCACGTGAAAAACCTCCTCATTACAGATGCCGGAACCAGTGGAATCATTTTCCGGAACTGTTGTAATTTTATTTTTTACAAGTGAAATTATAACGCTGTCCTGTTGTAATTTCAATATTTACATCGAATCCCGATTATGTTATTCTGTCAACGGTTATATCTAATCTTATCCGTACAATGAATATTATTTTTTGAGAAAGGAGCCCGGTGGTGAGACTGAATACCAAATGTTCGATTGCCCTGCATTGTCTGATCTTTCTTTCAGAGTATCAGGAGAAAATAAAAGTAACCGGAGAAATCCTGGCCAAAAGCACAGGCTGCAATCCGGTTATGATTCGAAGTATTATGAATGCTCTGCGTAAAAACGGTTTGATCACGGTCGCGCGCGGCGTCGGCGGGGCCCGCCTTGTCCGGACACCTGAGCAGATCACAGTCTGGGATGTCTATCAGGCTGTGGATCCCGGCGGACTGGATCATTTTATCGGTTTCCATCCCAATCCTTCGCAGAAATGTCCGGTTGGAAGAAAAATGCCGGATATCCTTGCTGGTCCTTCCCATGAAATCGGGGAAGCTGTGAGACAATCAATGGAGAAAATTACACTGCAGCAGCTGCTGGATACTTACCATAACGAAGAACAGGCATAAGAGAACTATTGAAAAAGCCGGCACTGCAATATTCTGCAGTACCGGCTTCCCGTATCAAAGAATGGTAGGGAAAACAGGGCTCGAACCTGCGACCTTTCGGTTGTGACCCGAATGCTCTCCCAGCTGAGCTATTTCCCCACGCAGATGTTATTATAAACAAAAATGAAGCGTCTGTAAATAAACAGCCCGCAGAAATTCTGCGGGCTGTCTGTTTTCCTGATATCAGAAGCAGCTTCTCATTGAGATACTTATAACAGTTCTCTTACGACTCCGGTTATTGTGTAACCACCTTGAACTCTAACAGTTCGATGGGCAGTGCCTTCCCGGTTGTTCCTGCTTCTTCTCCAATATTTTTCCAATCCTGCCAGCCCTGGTTGCGAACGTACGCACGGTATTGAATGGTGAGACCGTCCGGGGTAGTACCGTTCAATACAAAGGATTCAATGGCTTTGCTCTGGCCCGTTGTTCCAGCAGCCCAGCCTTCTACAGTCGGTGACATCCATCCGATTCCGGAAACATGAACACTGTAATTCAGGCTGGTATCACTGCTATTATCGGTAAACTTAATGGATTCAAGCTGTTTCCCAAGTGTACCGACTACCATATGCGTTTCGACCTGATTGGCCTTTCGAGTTCCCTGATTCCATCCAACGGAAGCACTGTGTGCTGCACCATAAATATTATAGGCTTTCAGGAAACTGCTGTCGGAATTACCGGCCGGATCTGCTGTCGGAGCCGGATCACCCTTTGGAACAATATCAATCTGAATGGCTTCAAGTCTGTAGGCAAAGCCTTCAGTACCTGCCGGTGCCCCATTAGATGCCCAGTTCATCCATCCGATATTCTGTGCATGAACACGGTAGTAGATATCATAATTTTCCGCCTCGCTGCCTGTCAGTTCGATCTTGATCCCTTCCAGACGTTTGGACTGACCCGTTGTTCCTGCAGTTCCACCTCCATTTACGTAATCCATCCATCCGATATCCTGAACATGTACTGAATATTTCACATCCAGTTCGCTTTTATCTGCGACATTATCCAGATCGATAATGATCGCTTCCAGACGTTTTGAACTCCCCGTTGTGCCGGAGGTCGCCCCATTGCTTTTAGCTGTTGTTTCCCAGTCTATATCCTGAATATGTGTTTTATAGCTGACAGAAGGATCTGTAAGCGGTGTTTTGACTGTTACATTGACAGCCGCAGTCAAAGCAGGATTGTCCGTTGAAACAACGGTAATCACAGCCGTACCGTCTGCTACTGCGGTAATCACACCAGTATCGTCTACGGTAGCCACAGTCGTATCACTCGAGGAATAACCAAGTGTAGTCTGTGTCGTATTTTCCGGTGTCAAAGTAGTGGTAATCTGCTGTGTCTGTCCCGGCTGCAGATTTACGTCTGTGACATCGGTCTGTATGGATTCCACCGGAATGCCAATCAGAGCGATAAGCCAGTTGTCCATACTGTCTGTATAACCCAGTGTTTTTGCAGTCTGATAAGCGGTAACGCCATCAACAGTTTTTCCGCTGAGTATTGCAGTCAGCCATTCTTCTTTAGTCCCTGAATACCCATTATCCACCGATGCTTTGAAAGCGCCAACAGCAGTTACAAGGCTATTATTCCAGGTTGTTTCATCCTCTGTATATCCCTTTTCAACCGCCATCTGGTAAGCCGTTTTGGTTTCAGGCTTGATTCCAAGCAGATTATTCACCCAGGCTTCTTTTGAAAGAGGCGTTGATCCCTGCGGCACAGATGCCTTATAGGATTCATAGGACAGATCCACCTTCAGAGCCGCCAGCCAGTTCGCTTTATCCAGCGGCTGTTCGCCGGCTGCGACAGAAGCAGCATTGTACTGATCGTAAGCACAAGTCTGAGTATCATCGCTGGTAGCCAGAGTGGCAATCCAGGCATTCTGATTTTCTTCGTCGGATTTTCCAGGATCCGGTGTGAACATTTTCAGTCTTACTGCAATGTCGTAAGCGGATTCAGATCTCCCCTGAACCAGCGCGTAAGGTGAATTAGACTGAACACTTTCGTAGCTGGCTTCGGTCTGCAGGTTGGGCTGATACACCGCCTTTAAATAATAGGTGTAGATAATCGCACCTTTCAGACCGGTGTCTGTATAACTGGTTTCATTCGCTCCGATATTATCCGCGATCAGCTGCATATCGCCGCCGTTTTCCGAACGGTAAAGCTTATAACCTGTAACTTTGGCATTCACCAGCTTATTTTTCTTGACATCCTGATCATCAGGCGCACTCCAACTCAGATCCATTGAGCTCTGGTCAGATGTAGCGGCTTTAGCTGTCAGATTTTGAGGCGGTCCGCCAGGCAGCGTTATATTGTTAACAACATATCCATAGACGGGTATTGATTCACAGTCGCCGGTACCCAGGTTTCTGTTCCAGACACCAAACTGCCAGTTAAAACCGTACTGCTTGATCTGATTGACGTCATAACCCATATTCTCGTACTCTGAAGCATCGATCGCACAGACAGTACCGGAAGCACCATTTTCAGACATTGTTGTCTTTGAAGTTCCGGTCCCTTTAGAAAAATCGAAGTCTGCGTAACCGCCAGCAAAAGCGCTGGCTATGATTAAATCAATCCCTCCCATTACAGAATAGGAACAATGAAAACCATGCGTTTTTGTCATGCTTTCTGTCTGCTCGCTACTTAAACTCCAGTCACTGGTGGTCGAACCGCCGTTCTGGGACAGCGCATATACAGATTTACTCAGGTTTGTTGCACTGCCGGCTTTTATCCTGTCGGAATAATAATTATATGGTTTTCCCTCAGTATCTGCTGGAAGCGTATTCTCATCTATTTTCTTAAGTTCAACCAGATTTTTAACACCTCCGAGTCTTTCTAAACGGTCGGCTGCGTCTGATTCAGCAATCTCGGCGGCTGCCTTAAATTCTTTGACCTCAGTATTCCACTCATCAACAAATGCATTGTACTCATCAATCGACAACTGATAATAGACAGGTTCACCGGGAACCGAAATCCTCATCCCGTAGCCTGTTTCATTGTCACCTTTACTATCAGACATCCATTTTCCTTCCGTATCCTGAACATCATACAGATAATGAGTAATCGGCGTCCGCTGAATAATTATCGTATCATGCGGTCCGGCAGAGAAAGTTGTACTGTATGTTGTCGTAAATGATTCCTCAAACTCTTTCGTATAATCAAAGGTATATCCGGCTTCCATCGATGTCTTAACATTACTTGTTTCGACTTCGGAAGTATAACCGACTCCGATCGAAGTAGACATTGTTTGGGTTTTCCCAATTGAATATGCTTGAGTAATTGTATAACTGGTGGAACCATTATTAAAATCATTATAACTGCCCAGTTCCCCAAAATACGGTGCTGCCTGAAGTACAGCTTCCAGCTGAGGATCTGTATATGAATACTGCTTCGTCAAATATCGGACATTGGTACCATCGGTATCGATATCCACCGCGACAGGAACCACGTTCAGACCGACAGCATCTGTTCCATGCCCTTTGCCGATTTCATCACCGCAATATTTTTTCACAATATAATCTGTTTGTGACAACGTGTAATCTTCGGTAGAATTATAGTTGCCTTCAGTTTCTTCCCCGTAATCGCCTTGTATACATACTAACTTATAAGCATAATTTGACTTCCCTTTTTCCTTATAAGCAACTGAACAAAACACCTGTTCCCGTCCTGCAGCATTGGAATTGAAATTGCCGACTGCTATACTTTCTATATAGGCATTCGATTTATTCCCCGGTGCCACATCGAAATAATCACTTAAAGTCTGGTCTTCAATAGCTGTCAGCCCGTTACTTTCAAGTTTATAATAAGTTCCGTTAATAAAAACATGTTCCGGAGTCTTCTTACCATTGGTCGCCACACAGGCCACGCCAAGCTGTTGCCAGACATTATCCTCAGAGACAAAGACACCGTCTATGGTAAACTGATTCGCATCCAACTGCTGAACATCGGTTGCTGTATAACTGTTACCGGTGTTTGAAATGATAGAAACCCCGATTTTTTTATTTTCAAGCTTATAGAGATCCGAAAGAGCTCCCTCTGCGTTTTGAGTGATTGCTCCAGTATAACCCGCAACTACCAGTTCAGGAAGTCCGTCTCCGTCGACATCACCTGCTGCAAGAGAACCTGCATAAAGCCCGGTATATGTTTTTTTGTCACCAACTTCACTTTGTTTAGAATACAACGGCAGAGATTTCTGTTCACGAAACACACCATTAACATTTTTAACGATCGAAACTGTTGTTACATAATCGGAAATAGCAATGCTCGCACTATATGATTCTTCTCTCCGACTGGAAGATTTTGCAATTGCCAATTCATCGATGCCGTCTCCGTCAAAATCTGCACTCGTAATAGAAGCTATTAGAAAATTACGGATTTTAGACGTATCCGCTGTCTTTAGGGATGAATCCTTATCGATATTAGTAATGACAATATTAGGATCAGTATTAGGACCACTATTATATTCACATTCTGCATAGCTATTGGAAAAATTGTCAGCATAATTAACAATATATGTATCTTTCCCGTCACCGTTATAATCCCCGGCTGTAATGCCGATAAAATTACCGGATTCATACTGCGCTAAATTCTTAGCAAGCATCCAGTCGGCAAAACCAACTATTACCAGACTTGAACAAGTACCGTCCACTGCGTTCTGAACCCAAGTGTAAATATACGCTTTTTTTCCCGCACCCTGTGTGACACCGACGTAGGCAATCCGATTATTTCTTCCAGTTCCAGTCGGATCGAAGGCTACAGCATGGACATAGGACATTCCCTGCCCGGGATTGCGCATCCAGGAGTCTGAGGTTTTCTTTTCGTTCAAGTCCGCAATATTGATCGTACTTCCAATATTACTCAGTTTCAGATCATCTTTGTAAATGCTTACTGTGTCAGTGTTCTTATCGGAAGCTCCCTGCCCGTCCGAGAAATAGAGAGCCAGCTCACTCTCCTCGACCATCAGATACGAATCGTTCTCTTTTACCCCCAGGGGGTTGGTCTTATCCTCTGCGTCAAATCCAGCTGGAGCGTTTTCCTCCAGGGAAGTTATACTGCTGTTTCCGGCAGTTGCGGCCTTCACTTCAAAAATAGAAGAAGGCAGTACCGAGAATAATAATGCTGCTGTTAACAGCAATGTCAGTAAACGGGTAGTGAGCTTTTTGATTTTCTTCATGGCTTTCTCCTGAATGTATAATCTTTTCCGCGTGTCTGTTCTTTGTTGCAAAACGGTATAAAAATTTCGTAAAACAAAAATTCCCCTAAACTTATTAATTTAAGTTTAAGGGAATTCGTCTGATTTGTAATGGCCATTTGAATGGGTGAAATGGCCATTTTTTTATTGTAACCGTTTGTATAGTTTCAATTCTTTAAACGAATCAATTTTTTACAGTATTTACTAATAGACAATCTGAGTATTTCAGGGGTGAAATACGATTACATATTGTTTTATACTATATTTCAGGTGGCATAATTCTATCTTCTGTAAGTGCCACAATCAGGCGATCGCACTTTATGATACTGAACGTTGTTTATCTTGCCTGATTCGCGTATCTTTAATCCGGTTCGTTCGAACGAACCATCAATCAGAATTCCAGCGTACAAATTCAGTTAATTCCTGGCGGCTGCCAATCAGAAGTCTGGCATAAATCCCTTCCAGCTTTCTTTTGACGCTGGAAACCGACATATTAAAATGCCCGGCGATCTGGGCATTGGTTTTTCCATTAACTGCAAAAACAGCTATATTGTATTCTTCGAGCGTCAAAATATTGGTGACATGATCTTTCGCATAACGATTATGGATGCCAATCCAGTTTGCCAGTATTCTCTGACCCTGATCAAAAATCTGCTGGTACCACTCGGGGTAGTCCGTCCTCAATGTCTGTTTCATCATCCCCGGAAAAACAGTATACAGTTCAGCAAAAGGGGTAATCAGGCCATCTGATAAACCCATCTCCAATGCTTTTTTCAAATAATAAAGAGCTTTTTCCGCGTTTCCGAGTACCAGAAATGACCCGCCGCATAACAGGCACAGATAAATTTCCGATACCGAGCAGGTTTCTGTGGGTGAAAGTGCCAGAACGCCTTGTACAACGCCAATCAGGCGCTCGTATTTTCCCTCCTGGTGAAGCATTTTCGCATAGAGATACATACCGAAAAAACGGACTTCGGCAGGCAGCGCAGTAATATCATCCATTGTAATCTCGTAATCACTGGCATACATAGAGACTCTGGCCAATACAATGGAGAGCTCCAGGATCTTTTTGTCCTCAGGATTGAGATCAGTATGGCTGGCTTTCTCTTTCAGTTCTCCATCTATCTGTCCGAACAGCACATAATCTCCGGTACTGATTGCACACAGACAGGCCAGGTTCAGGATGTACACCCGCATTGGATCCGATGGATCTGTTGTATGATATTCACTGAGTCCGGCTTTAAAATCACCCCGCAGATAAGCCAGTTCACAAAGGGCCTGGTGTTGTTTCCTTGTGTCTGTTATTGCGTTGATTTTTTCTTCAAGAGTCCCCGGTGCAAATCGAATGGCTTCAATAAGCATATGGCCTTCGAGATGCGGCTTGCTGATCCGGTCATGATCGGAATTACAACCGATATTATCCGGTTTTCTCGCATCTGCGGGGATCAGCCAGGTCCGTGAGACCTTCACTGCACCTTCGACCTTGCCCGCGGCAAGGAGCTTCTGTACATAACGAAGAGAGATATTCCATTTTTCTGATGCTTCCTGTGTTGTCAGATATTCCATATTGTTCATTTACTGATAGTCCCTGTGTGTGATGTTATATTTCTATTTTACACTTTTATGTTTACTCTTTCACATAATTTGATCTATACTAAAGCTAATAGTTTGTCTAAATAAGTCTGATTCTTATATCCAAGTGAGAATCAGAGATCGAATTTCCAGGCTATCAGAACAACCGGAGGCCGCTGTAACTAAGGCGTAAATTTAGTAATCGAGCATTGAATAAGGAACAAACGGCTTCGGCGGAACTTCGTGTCCGCCGATTTCTTTTTCCATCCAGATCATATCAATCCATTTGTCCAGCTTATAGCCGCACTTTGAAAAATGAGCTGCCTGCCGGAATCCGTTTTTCAGATGAAAGATTTCACTTTTCGGATTCGGATAAGCGATACAGGCATTGAGGTTCTGGATATTCTGCTTTTTCAACAGACGTTCTAATTCCTCATACAGGGCAGTTCCGATCCCCCGCCCTGCAATACCCCGGCGAACGTAAACCGTGGTTTCACAGGCCCAGTCATAGGCCCGTCTGTCCTTAAAACTCGAGGCATAAGCGTAGCCGAGGACACTGTCGTGATCCACCGCCACCAGGTACGGATAACGCTTTTTAATCGAAAGAATCCGGCTCCGGAATTCCTCCTCGGACGGAACATCATATTCAAAAGTAATATCTGTCTTTTCCACGTAATAACTGTAAATATCAAGCAGATCTGCCGCATCCTGAGGCACTGCCGGTCTGATTTTCATTCGTGCTCCTTTTTTCGTAAATTTTCCACAGAATCACCACCGGTCGTTCCGGACAAAAACGGCTTTCTTTCTTAAAATACCATTTGCACCAGTATCATATAGACAGCTGTCCCCGCCAGAATACTGAGCAGTGTATTGCGTTTCCAAATGTAAAGCCCCGCTGTCAGTGCAACGCCAATCAGCTCCGGAAGTCCCCACGGATAATTCATGGGCGTAACGTTTTTCAAACAATAGACAATCAGCATGCCCATCACTGCACAAGGCAGGACACTGCTGAGCCATGTGATCAGCTGAGGGGTTTCTCTGCCTTCGGGAAATATCCAGAACGGAAGAAAACGCAGGACAATCGTAACGACTGCGACCACGGCAATAATGAGGAAACTGTGTACTGTACCAGTCATCTGTGCTCCTCCTCATTCTTTTTTATTCCGGCTTTTGCTGTCCGGTTTTCTGAATCTTCCGTTACAAGACTGTTTTTGTTTTTCTGTTCCCTGAATAAATCAAGCAGCACAAGCAGGAGGGTAATACCCAGCATTGAGGGAATCAGAAAAGCAGAAGCACCGAAGATCAGCAGACAAAACAGTGAAACGCCCACGCCAATGCAGGCAGGGACATAATCGTCGGTTTCCAGCAGCTGGCCGGTAAAAATCACAACAAACAAAGCAGTCATTGCAAAATCGATGCCGGTGGTGTCTATCGTCAGCAAGGATCCGATCAGCGCGCCCGCCAGGCTCCCGGCAATCCAGTAGCACTGGTCCAGCAGAGAGATCCACAGGTCGTATTTTTTCGGATCGACACCCTGAGGCGGCTTCGAGCAGACCAGCGCATAGGTTTCATCTGTGAGCGAAAAAAT
>JBMNSG010000052.1:0-14410 GCA_050945075.1 Eubacteriaceae bacterium
TCGGGATCCGTCTCGGGGATGATGTCTTAAAGCACGGCATGAAGCAGGATGATGTTCTGTATGCCGATGCAGACAGGGTCATCGCGGTCAATATTCCGCCCTGCGAGGTGGTTGTTGCCACCGTGGCTGAAGATCACCCGCATATGAAGGAAAAGCTGTGCTATGAAATTGGCAACCGCCATGCACCGCTGTTCTGGGGGCCGGACGACAATACCTTCATTACCCCTTATAATGAGCCGATGCTGCTGATGCTGGATAAACTGCATGGCGTGACCGCCCGGAAGGAAAGCCGCAAACTGGACTTTGACCGGGCCATCTCCTCCTCCGTTCATTCGCATACACACAGTCATTAGACTGACGGATTCAGACTGATGAACGAACAAAATCGATATCTGCTGCTGCAGGTGAATGATGCGCTCTTTCCGATTGGCGGTTACTCCCATTCCTACGGACTGGAAACCTATATTCAGAAAGGACTGGTCGACAACGCTCTCCAGGCAGAGCATTATATTCACCAGAAGCTGAAAAACACGGTCCTGTATACGGATCTGCTTACGGTCCGTCTGGCGTATGAATACGCCGGAGCAGGGGATCTGGAAAAGCTTGATCTCCTGGACCAGCTTACAGAAGCCGGCAAGGTACCGACTGAAATCAGGGAGGCCAGTAAAAAACTGGGCTCCCGTTTTATGAAGACAGTCAGGCAGCTGGATGTCAGCTATGCAAGCCCGGTTTTTGAGGACTATGTGCAGCGGCGGGGAAAAAAGAAGGTGCATCATACCTGCATCTATGGGGTATTCTGCGCGGCGGCCGGAATATCAGAAGACGACTGCCTGTCGCATTATCTCTATGCCCAGACATCGGCGATGGTGACCAACAGCGTTAAAAGCATCCCGCTCAGCCAGACTGACGGTCAGAAGATTCTGCAGCGTTCTTTTCCGCTGCTGGAAGAACTGGAAACGCAGGTGATGAGCATGGGCGAGGAGATGCTCAACCGCTCCGCACCCGGCTTTGATATCCGCTGCATGCAGCATGAAGCCCTGTATTCAAGAATTTATATGAGCTGATAAGGAAAAAGAATGTCATATGTAAGAATTGGCGTCGCGGGTCCGGTCGGCTCCGGGAAGACAGCACTCATCGAAGCGCTCACCCGGACCATGGCAAAGGATTATAACATAGGCGTCATCACCAACGATATTTACACAAAAGAAGATGCGGAGTTCCTGAGCAGAAATTCAGTGTTGCCCCGGGACAAGATCATCGGCGTGGAAACAGGAGGCTGTCCGCACACGGCCATCCGTGAAGATGCTTCCATGAATCTGGAAGCCGTGGACGAAATGATGGAACGCTTTCCCGACATCGAGCTTATGTTTATCGAAAGCGGCGGCGACAACCTCTCCGCTACCTTCAGCCCGGAGCTGGTAGATGCTACTATCTTCGTCATTGACGTGGCCGAAGGGGACAAGATTCCCAGAAAGGGCGGACCCGGCATTACCCGTTCGGATCTGCTCGTCATCAACAAAATTGACCTGGCGCCTTATGTCGGGGCGGATCTTGACATCATGAAACGGGATTCTACGAAAATGCGCGGGGAACGTCCGTTCCTGTTTACCAATATCCGCGGTATGGACGGAGTGGACGATGTTATTGACTGGATCCGGCACGATGTACTGCTGGAAGACTGCCAGTAGTTCTGATGCCTATGGAAGAAAACAAAGCCAATCAGTTCGGGAAAACCTCGAAGCTGTACCTGACCGCCGGCGTGAAAAACGGGAAAACGATTCTGGAGGATGTTTATTTTACAGCACCTTTTAAAATCATGAATCCCTTTTATGAATCGAAACAAAACGATGCCCGGATGACGGTCATGTGCCAGACGGCATCTGCAGGAATTATGGAAGGGGATACCCAGGAGCACCGGATCACGGTCAGGCCCGGTGCGTCCATGCGCTTTACCTCGCAGGCTTACGAGAAGATCCACAAGATGAAAAGCGGCTATGCCAGCAGGAAAACCGAAATAACAGTCGCTGACCATGCCAGCCTGATTTATCATCCGCTGCCCACGCTTCCGTTTAAGGATTCGGCTTTTGAGAGCAGCGTCAATGTCACACTTGCGGACAAAAGCTCCGTATTTGTCATGAAGGAAGTCCTGTCATGTGGACGGGCGGCACGCGGGGAACGATTCCAATATCGTTTCTACCACAACCGCATTGCCATAAGCCGCGGCGGAGAACTGCTGTATCTGGATAACACCCGCTACGATCCGCAGCAGACAGATATGGAGGACACCGGGATGTATGAAGGCTTTACGCATCTCGGGAGCCTGGTGATGATCCGGCCGGATATTCCGGAGGACTGGATTGACTCGATGCGGACACGTCTGGATCAGGCGCCGGACGCAGAGGGTGGTGTCACCAGAATCGGGAATGACGGTGTTGTGGTCCGGGTTCTGGGAAAGCAGGCGGATAAGCTGGAAAAACTGCTTTCCGACGATTATTTACTGATTAGATAAAGCCCGAACATACAGACGCCAATGCCGACGAGCTTCGTGACGCTTACCGATTCGTGATAGAAAGTCACGCCGATAAACACGAGGCAGATGGACAGTATTATACTGTACACCAGCTGGCCGCTGCTTATATTCCAGCCTGCTTTGTACATGTAGATGGATCCGGCTTCCAGCCCTACGACTGATAGTCCCAGGATAAAACTGCTCCAGTTTAAGCTGTGGTATTCCTGCAGCAGATGTCCGCCCCGGTTTAACAGGTAATACAGGATAGCAGAGAAAGCTGCGCCCACCAGATAGGTCACGGTTAATGCCGCAAGCGGATTGATGGCAGCAGGTGTTTCTCTGGAACAGATGTTGTAAAACACATTGGAAATCACGATCAGTGCAATTGGCCACATCATCGAAAAGCTCATTCTTTTGCCTCATTCTTCATTCGCAGGGAATGACTGACTCCATTTATTCAAAAATACGGTAATAAAAAACCGACAGTCACAATAGCCTGACTGCCGGTAGGTGCTCACCCGATTATGATAAGAATTTTATCACGGGTGTTTTTTTATTACAATATTTCGCCTGTTTCCGATTCACATGCTTCTGCTTCTTCAAAATTGCGGTGCAGCAGCTGGTGTGTTTTTCCCTTGAGCAGGCCGTCATAGAGCGTGAGGATGGTCGGGTTTTCATCCGACTTTTTGATCTGCGTGGCGATATCCGTTTCGTAGAGTCCTTCGGCTCTGGCTGCCCGGGTACGGGGTCCGGCATCAATCGGCTGTCCGCCGCCCATAATGCAGCCGCGCCTGCAGGCCATCACTTCGACAAAATCATACTGGGCTTCACCGTTTTTAATACGCTTGAGCAGTTCATCGGCATTGGCCAGTCCGTTTACGATAGCCGCGTGCATGGTCTTCCCGTGGAACTCAAAGCTTATTTCCTTGATGCCGTCGTCTCCGCGGACGCCGCTGGTTTTGATCTTGTTCATGATCACGCGGTTGTGTCCCTTCTGGATCCGCCGCAGTACAGCTTCGGTGACGCCGCCTGTGACGCCGAAAATCAAACCGCCGCCGGAACCGATTCCGAAGGGCATATCTGCAGATTCGGATTCCAGATTTTCAAAACGGATTCCTGTTCTCTGAATCATGGTGGTGAGCTCGGTGGTGGTCAGGACATAATCCAGATCCTGTTTGCCGTTGGTTCTGGATTCCGGCCTCAGGATTTCATCCTTTTTGGCGGTGCAGGGCATGATGGAGACTGAAACCAGTTTTTTGCTCATATTGATTTCAGGATCCTTGTAATATTCCCGGATCACGGCTCCGAACATCTGCTGCGGTGAGCGGCAGGTGGAAATATTGGGAACCATTTCCGGATAATGGCTTTCACAGAACCGCACCCATGCCGGACAGCAGGAGGTAAACAGCGGCAGATTTTCGCCGTCCGCCTGGCGTTCCATGAATTCCTGGGCTTCCTCCATGACTGTCAGGTCTGCGCCGTAGGTGGTGTCATAGACTTCATTAAAGCCCATGCGGTGCATGACATTCACCAGTTTTCCCATAACATTGGCGCCGCGGGGCAGTCCGAAATTTTCGCCTATGGCAACGCGGACAGCCGGAGCTACCTGTGCCACCACAATGGTATTGGGATCTGCCAGGGCATTCCAGACATCGTCCAGATTGGTCTTGATGCTTATGGCACCGGTGGGACAGACAATGCGGCACTGGCCGCAGCCCACGCAGTCGGTACTGGAGATGGGTTTGTTAAAGGCCGGTGTAACCGTGGTATTGGTGCCGCGGTAAGCGAAATCAATGGCGTTGACGTGCTGGATATTGTCGCACATACGTACACAGTCACCGCACAGAATGCATTTGTTGGGGTCGCGGACAATGCTGGGCGAGCTCATGTCGATGGGGTAGCTGCTCTTTTTATTTTCAAAACGGACATTGGTCACGCCCATGCGGTGGGCCAGCTCCTGCAGGTGACATTCATTGCTTTTCAGACAGGTGGTACAGTCACGGGCATGTGCGGCCAGCAGCAGCTCCAGAATAGTCTTGCGGTAACGCATCAGGCGCGGGGTATTGGTATAAATCACCATGCCGTCGCGGGGGCGTTCCGAGCAGGAGGCAAAGGTTTTGCCGCGGTCGTCTTCTACCGTGCACAGGCGGCAGGCCCCGTATACCGAGAGTTCGGAATGGTAGCACAGTGTCGGTATATCGATATCCGCTTTGCGGATTACAGTCAGTATATTGGGTTCGTCGGTAAAGTTTACCTTGAGACCGTCAATTGTCATAGTTCCCATATTCAAGCCTCCTTACTTTTCCACGACGATCGCGTCAAATGCGCACTGGTCCACACAGGAACCGCAGCGGATACAGGCATTGACATCGATGGTAAACGGCGATTTCACGACACCATGAATGGCGCCGGCCGGACAGCTGCGCGAGCATTTGGAGCAGCCTTTGCATTTATTCTCATCAATGCGGTACACCCGCAGCTTGCTGCAGACGCCGGTGGGACAGCGCCTGTCCCGGATATGAGCGATATATTCATCTTCAAAACCGTTGAGGGTACTGATAACCGGTTTGGGCGCGCTCTTGCCCAGTCCGCACAAGGCGGTGTTTTCAATCATATCTGCGAGTTCCCGCAGTACGTCAAGATCCTCCATCGTACCCTGGCCGGCAACGATCTTTTCCAGGATGCTCAGCATCCGCTTGGTGCCTTCGCGGCAGGGGACGCATTTCCCGCAGCTTTCTCTCTGGGTGAAGCTCATAAAGAAACGGGCGACTTCCACCATGCAGGTGTCTTCGTCCATGACTACCAGACCACCCGAGCCGATCATGGCGCCGATCTTTGAGAGTGAGTCAAAGTCCATTTTGCTGTCCAGCTGGCTGGTTGTCAGGCAGCCGCCGGAGGGTCCGCCAATCTGTACGGCTTTAAATGCTTTTTCGTTGGGAATTCCGCCGCCAATGTCAAAAACGATTTCCCGCAGGGGCATGCCCATGGGGACTTCGATCAGACCTGTATTCCGGACATTGCCGGTAATGGCAAAGGCCTTGGTTCCCGGACTCTTTTCGGTTCCGATATTTCGGTACCATTCTGCTCCGTGAGTGACGATCATGGGAACATTGGCGAAGGTTTCCACGTTGTTTAAAACGGTGGGCTTGCCAAAGAGTCCCTGTTCGACCGTACGGGGCGGCTTGACACGGGGCATTCCGCGCTTGCCTTCGATGGACGCGGTCAGAGCACTGCCTTCGCCGCATACGAAAGCGCCGGCGCCGCGGTTGATATGGAGACGGAAGTTAAAGCCGGTTCCCAGGATATTGTCGCCCAGCAGTCCCATTTCTTCAGCCTGGGCAATGGCCAGGCGCAGGCGTTCAACGGCCAGCGGGTATTCGGCACGGACGTAAATATAGCCGTTTTCCGCACCGACAGCATAAGCCGCGATCATCATGCCTTCGATCATCCGGTGGGGATCGCCTTCCATGACACTGCGGTCCATAAAGGCTCCGGGATCGCCTTCGTCACCGTTGCAGACTACATAACGTTCGGTTTCCTTCTGCCCGGCGACCTGACTCCATTTGCGTCCGGTCGGGAAACCGGCGCCGCCGCGTCCCCGCAGCCCGGAATCGGAGATAGTCTGGATCACCATTTCCGGTGTCATTTCAAACAGGGCCTTTTCCAGCGCTTCGTAACCGCCGGCAGCCAGGGAAGCGTTGATCGTTTCCGCGTCGATATGGCCGCAGTTTTTCAGGACCAGACGGGTCTGCCTGGCATAAAACGGAATATCTTCCTGAGTCGGGTAGAGCTTGCCATCCTGCTGATACATGAGCCGTTCTATCGGTTTTCCCTGTAAAACGGTCTTTTCATAAATTTCTTCGCAGTCTTTTAGTTGTACATGTAAATACAAGTAATTGTATGGTTCAATACGGACCAGCGGTCCCATTTCACAAAATCCGTGACATCCGCTTTTATGGATCCCGGTATGGGCGATTTCTTCTCCAAATTCAACCGAGACGTTTTCGTGTGCTTCTGCCAGTTCCTTCAGACGGTGATACAGCTTGTCAGAACCTCCGGCCAGACATCCGGTTCCGCCGCAGACGAGGATACGGCAGCTTTCATGTTCCGCTTTCTGCCTGCATTCGTTTCGAATCTGCTCCAGGTGAATCCGATTTTCAATTTTCATTCGTTAATCTGTCCTTTATAATCTGTCTGCCAGTTTATTCCTGGGAACGAAGTTCTTTGATCAGCTGCGCTGCGCTGTCAGGGGTCATTTTGGAGTGAACCTGTTCGTTGACCATCATGGCCGGAGCCAGTCCGCAGGCACCCAGGCAGGATACGGTTTCTACCGTAAACAGCTGGTCGTCAGTTGTATGTTTGCTTTCGCTCAGGCCCAGTTCTCTGCGCAGATATTCAAGAACAGGGATCGATTTGCGGACATGACATGCGGTTCCGTCACAAACCTTGATTACGTATTTTCCTTTGGCTTCAAAAGAAAAGTTTTCGTAAAAACTGGCAACACTGAACGCTTTGGTCTCGGAAATGCCGATCTTTCCGGCGATATATCCCAGCAGCTCCGGCGGCAGATAACGATAGGTTTCCTGCACCTCCTGTATGATGGGAATCAGGGAGCGCTCTTCAGGCACATAACGGGATATGATCTCATCGGCCTTTTCATAAAAAGAAGCATCTAACATGTAAGTCCTCCTCTTGCTGGTTATTAACGCAGCAGTTTCTACACAAGGATATCAGATGGAGTAAACGCATTCAATGATTAGAATATATTTACTGTTTTAGTATAAAATAGTGACAGGATTGAAAAGGTCCTGCCATAGAAAACGTCACCGGGAATTCAAAAGGGGGGAGAACTTCATGGACTGCGAGTGGATCAGGAAGATACGGAATCAGGATAATATTTTTGCCAGACAGCTGGGTATTGTGACAACAGAGCTTTCTTCCGGCTTTGCCAGAGGTGAAATGGTGATTCGCAATGAATACCGGAATCTGGTACACTCGGTACACGATGCCTGCGTCTTTACCATGGCAGACGCGCTGGGAGGATCTGCCTGTGCCTCCTACGGCACCCACGTAACCACGGTAAACGGGAACCTCAATTATACTGTCGCCATGATCGACACCGGAAAGCTTACGGGCACTGCCGAAGTGGTGGCTGTAACGGATAAGGTGATGACGACGGAAATCCGGTTATCTGATGATACCGGCAGGCTGGTCGCCATTGGCCTGTTTGAATACTGCAAGCTCAAAACAAAGTACTGATTCTTTCTATCGAATCGGAAGTTGAAACGGATATTAAAACGGAAAACGAAACGGAGGACAGGCTGATGCCGGAGAAACAGCGGACTTATATTGCAATTGATCTGAAATCTTTCTATGCTTCCGTAGAATGTATGGAACGGGGACTTGATCCGCTTACCACCAATCTGGTAGTAGCGGATGCGTCCAGAACCACCAAAACCATCTGCCTGGCAGTTTCTCCTTCGATGAAGGCGTACGGAGTGCCGGGCAGGCCGCGTCTGTTTGAGGTCGTCCGGAAGGTGGATGAACTCAATGCGCTGCGAAAACGGCGGGCACCGGGCCATGTCTTTTCCGGAGAATCCACTGATGCCGGGGAACTGCAGAAGGCTCCTCAGCTGCAGATTGGCTATATAACAGCCCCGCCGCGGATGGCTTACTACATGGAATACAGCACCCGTATTTACGATATTTACCTGAAGTATATTGCACCCGAGGACATCCACGTCTATTCGATTGATGAAGTGTTTATGGACGTCACTGATTATCTGGATATGTACGGCCTCTCGGCCCGGGAACTGACGATGAAGATGATCCAGGATGTGCTGGACACTACCGGAATTACTGCTACGGCGGGAATCGGGAGTAATTTTTATCTGTGTAAAATCGCCATGGATATTGTCGCCAAGCACATGGCGCCGGAGAAGAACGGCGCCCGTATTGCAGAACTGGATGAGCGGAGCTATCGTGAGCAGCTCTGGAATCACCGGCCGCTTACGGATTTCTGGCGCATCGGCAGGGGTTACGCGAAAAAACTGGAAAATGCCGGGCTTATGACAATGGGGGATGTAGCCAGATGCTCCACCGGCAGTGCCAGTGATTACTATAACGAAGCGCTGCTGTATAAAATGTTCGGGATTAACGCAGAGCTGCTCATCGACCATGCCTGGGGATGGGAACCCTGCAGGATCGAAGATATCAAAGCCTACAAGCCGGAAACCAACAGCATAAGCTCCGGGCAGGTTCTCCAGTGTCCTTACAGCTTTGAAAAAGCCCGGCTCATCGTCCGGGAGATGACGGATCTACTGGTCCTGGATCTGGTGGAAAAGGGTCTGGTGACCGATCAGATGGTCCTGACAGTGGGCTATGATCGCGAAAGCCTGTCCCCATCAAAAGCCGGAAATACCTACAAAGGTGCAGTCACAACCGACCGTTATGGCAGAAAAGTGCCGAAGCACGCGCACGGAACCGAAAACCTCGGAGAATATACTTCATCAACCAGGTTAATTACCGATGCAGTGATGCGCCTGTATGACCGTATTATGGACCCGGAGCTGCTGGTTCGCAGGGTAACGCTGACAGCCTGCCGGGTGATGGACGAGCGAACAGCAGCAAACGCTCAAAAGAGCGAACAGCTGGACCTGTTTACCGATTATGCGGCACGGGAAGCGCAGCGGGAACAGGAAGAAAAGGAATTGCAGCAGGAAAAACAGCTGCAGAATGTTGTGCTCGAAATGAAGAAAAAATTCGGAAAGAATGCGGTTCTCAAAGGAATGAATCTGGAAGAAGGCGCCACAACCGTCTCCCGCAACAGGCAGATTGGCGGGCATAAAGCCTGAATAACGGAATTAAAATGACAAAACAGAAAAAAGATTACAGCGACATGATAGACCTGGCACATCATGTATCAAAAACCAGACCCCATATGTCCATGGCAGACCGGGCTGCCCAGTTTTCTCCGTTTGCTGCTTTAACCGGCTATGGAGAAGCTGTCCGGGAAACCGCCAGGCTGACTGGGAAACGTATTGAACTTAACGAGGATGAACAGGCAGAACTGGACCGGAAACTGCAGATTATCCGTGACCATCTGGATGATGCGCCGCTTATAACCATCACCTGGTTTAAGCCGGACGACCGGAAAGAGGGCGGAGCCCTGATCACGACTGAGGGAACTGTAATCAAGATGGATCTGTTCCGCCGCATCCTGTCGATGGCAGACGGGACGAATATCCCGATCCCGGATATTACGGGTATTGAAGGCGGGGTGATAGACACATATTTGATTTAAGAAGCAGATTCTGGTGATTGGTTCGTTAGAAAACCGTTTGTGAAGATTTCCTTCGCAGGCGGTTTTTTAGTTTATGAAACAGGAAGGTATACAACTGCATAGTATTCCGGAAAAAGGTACAATACTATTACAGGCTTAAATCCATAAAAAGCCTGACAGAATAAACGGAATCCCCATACAAAAGGAGACAGAGTATGACCCCAAAAAAAGAATTGCGCCTGGCCCTGATCTGGATCGTTGCCTATGTCGTGATCATGAGCATTTTCGATAATATCTTTACCGGAGAAGTGCAGGAGACCATGCGGATTATCCCGTCTGGACTCTTCCTGGCGGTGATGATGATCACACTGAACAAATCCCACAGACTGAACCAATATGGTTTTATTTCATTTCAGGATTTTCCCTGGAAAGCCACTTTATACCTGCTGCCCATGCTTGTTTTGTCAACCGTTAACCTCTGGAACGGGACGGTCCTGCGTTATTCTCCATGGGTAAGCGTCCTGTCGATACTCTCCATGTTCTGCATTGGATTTATCGAGGAAATACTCTTTCGCGGACTGCTGCTTAAAGCATTACTCCATCGTTCAGTCGGATTTGCCATTACGATTTCCAGCCTTACCTCCGGACTGGGACATATCGTGAACCTGTTAAGCGGAGCTGATCTGGGATCGACCCTGCTGCAGCTCGTTTATGCCCTGGCCATCGGCCTCATGCTTTCGGTTTTTGTAGTCAAGACCGGCAATATCCTGCCATGCTGTCTCTTTCACGGACTTTTCAATGCACTTTCCGTCTTTTGTAACGAAAGCGGCTGGACCATGCAGTTCCAGATTATCGTCTGCATCATCATTACTGCTGTTTCCGCTGGGTACGCGCTGTACCTCTGGAAAAACAAGAAACTCCCTTCAGTATGGGGATTGGAACAGGAATGAACGAGGATTCAGTAAAACTCCTGCAGGATATAGAACGCCTTCATACGACAGAACAGGGTGCAGTGCGCATCCGCCGCAATCTGGCTCTTGAGACAGAAGACCCGGTAAGCTGGTGCCGTCAAAAGATACTGGACCGGAGGGCTGTGATTACCAGAAAAGGAAAGAACTGGTATATCGAAAACGGGGGATGCGTGATAACCGTGAATGCCGGGAGTCTTACGATCATTACTGCACATCGAAAACAAGGATAGAAGAAGTAAAATGTGAGTTTTGTATCGATGGCAGTGATATTATTGTCAAAACACTGGACCTGAACCAGGACTTTCAGGCAATAGCCAGCCAGCTTGACTCATTTGTTGATACCTATTTACTGACCACAAAATAAAATCCGAAAAATCCCGTCTTTACAAAAACAATAGTAAAGGCGGGATTTTTTTATATTCAGATAGAACAGCGATTGACAGCTAATAGCTATTAGCCTATAATAAAGCTAATGAATGTTAGCTGACAGGAGGACGCTATGAAAAAGGAAACGACAAAACAGAGAATTATTACAGAGGCGGTCAAACTGTTTTCGAAGAATGGCTATGAGGCAGTTACAGTTGAACAGATCGCTACGGCTGTCGGCATCAAGGCTCCCTCTCTTTATAAGCACTATAAAGGTAAAAAAGACATTTTCGATTCAATTCTGAATCAAATGAATCAAAAGGATGATGAACGTGCGAAAGAGTATGGAATGCCAGAAGGAACAATGAATGAAATAGCAGAAAAATACGCTCAGACACCCCTGGAGAAAATCAAGGCTTACAGTGAAGCGCAGTTTCTGCACTGGACGGAAGACGAATTTTCGTCTGCTTTTCGAAGAATGCTTACAATTGAGCAATTCAGAAGTCATGATATGTCCGAGCTGTATCAGCGCTATCTTGGCGCGGGTCCGGTCGAATATATGGCAGATTTATTTGCTCAGATGACAGAAGATGGCCGTAATGGAAAGCAGCTGGCTCTGGAATTCTATTCGCCGATGTTTCTTCTCTACAGTATGTATGATGCAGCAGCAAATTCAGAGGAGAAAAAGGAAATCACGGCCATGCTTCGCAGACATGTAGAACGATTTGCAGGGCGGATTGAGACTGAATATGGAATCAAATAGAGGGACAAGAACAGGACAATTCAACGACTCGGGAAAATCAGAGATGGAAAGAAGAAAAATAATGAAATTATATTTTGGAAATACCGTAACAACGGTAACTACGGTTATGCTGGTCAGTCTGATCTTGCTTATTGTCTATACCTACATAAACAGGGCAAGTGTGGATGGCTGGGGGCGCAGGACTTTACTGCTTGCAGTGTACGGCCTGGTCATCTGCTGTTTTGCAGCTGCAAGAGATGGGCTCGACAAGACTATTCAGGCCGCCATTGATGGCAGCTGCAGCCCCGGAATATTCAGTCTGGTCAGTTTTCCGACTATCATTGGATGTGTTGGTGCAGCAATCATCATTGTTTCCGGAATCGTAACTATTTTTGTTAAGAAGCAGGATGTCAGAGAAGTTCTGTATTTCGTGATGTCCGGTGGTATACTTCTGAAAATTCTGGCCATTGAGATTACAAGAATCTTTATGTAAGTGACAGCACATTGTAAAAGCCACGACCGGTGTGCGGCCTCTGGAAGATAGAGAAATATGGGATTAAGTTTGAGCAGTAGAGAAATTAATATAATCGAAGATCCATTACCAGTAAAGAAGACTAGTTTAGTAATCCATAAAGCCTGACCGATTTTTCGGCCGGGCTTTTTTATATGAAAAACATTGCTTGTGTTTAGGCGAACTGATAGCTTAATTCCTGCACGTTCATTCACAAACAAAAAAAGTTATGATGTAATGAAACGGAAGTAATTCTCATTTGATTCAAATATATTGAAAATTAATAAGCATTGACGAGACATATACCATTTTTGTCATATGCGATCAGTTATAATTAGAATAGATCGATTCTGATCTCAAGAGATTATTGCGTTGACGCTTGACAATATTTTAACTAAACGAACAACGCTGAAACGAATTGCCAATTAACTAGAATAAAACAACAAGAGGAAAAGATTACATGAATAAACAGCAGCTTGCCAACAAAATATGGGAATCCGCAAACAAAATGCGGTCAAAAATCGAAGCCAATGAGTATAAAGATTATATTCTCGGTTTTATATTTTATAAATTCCTTTCTGACAAAGAAGTTAAATACTTAAAGAGTATAGGTTTCGACGACGACACAATGGATCAGGTAACTGAAGATGTTCCGGATCTTGTCGAAAATGTCCAGAAGAAATCGGATACTTCATCTCTTATGAAAACCTTTTTTCAACATGGCTTGATCTGGGATCAGACTTTAATGTTTCAAATGTCAGGGACGCTCTTTCTGCGTTCAGCAGGCTTATTGATAATTCGCATAAAAAAGTATTTGATAAGATTTTTGATACGCTGCAAACCGGATTATCCAAATTAGGCGACAGTTCCGGAACACAGACAAAGGCAATCAGCAGTCTGATTCACCTGATCAAAGACATACCAATGGATGGCAAACAGGATTACGATATCCTCGGTTTTATCTACGAGTACCTTATTTCCAATTTTGCAGCCAATGCCGGGAAAAGGCCGGTGAATTCTATACTCCGCATGAAGTTTCTCTTTTGATGTCGGAAATCGTAGCCCATCATCTTCATGACAGGACAGAAATTAAAATCTATGAAAACAAGACGCAAAATTGGATACCATTTAACGTTGCCTGTGCCTAGGGGTGTCGGTTTTGATTTAGAGGTGTCGCTTTGAATGTCGGCTGTTCTGGCTGGCTTTTTTATTTTAGCAAGGTTCTTTTCTAAAATCTGAAAGAAAAGTGAAAAAGTGCTTGACGGGGACAAAGTCCCTACTTGCTATATTGAGATCAGAAAGGAGGTCGACGATATGAGGCCAAAGGAAATACAGAAGAAGCTGGGAATCAATGCTGATCGGATTAAGCTGTTTAAAAGAGAAGGCGTCTTTACACCGGAGAATCCCCCTTCTGGGAATCGCGGGACAGATTATACGGAGTCTGACTTCAAGAACCTTCAGTTTCTTGTGGTGCTTACCAAAATGGGTTTGACTTGTAGCGATATACGAAAAATGCAAGAAGGCGATTGCACACTTGAAGAAGCAGTCAATTATCGTAAAAACCAGATAGAAGCCGATATGGAGAAGAAACGCAATGCACTGACATTGTTATCAGATCTGCTCCAGAATCAAGAACAATTTGAAACATTCCATACTGAGCACTATTGGGACATTATCACAGAGAGAGAATCCAAGGGCGAGGAATTTATCGACGTCGAGGATATGTATGGATACAGTTCGGTGTCGCTTATTCGCACTGTCAAATGTCCGTATTGCGGAGATGAATCAGAGATTGATCTTGAGGATTATGAGACCGGTACAAGCAGCTACGATAATGAAATAGGTATGGGCGAGGATATGGTGTATGAATTCGACACGGAAGATAATCTTGAATGCCCTAAGTGTGGTAGGAAATTTCGGATATCAGGCTGGATCAGGGAATATCCAATGGGAGCTTACGATTCAGAAGATATCAAAGTTGATGAATTAGCGGGCTAAGAGACAAAAGGTGGGTTTTAAGATCGGGTTT
>JBMNSG010000053.1:0-13804 GCA_050945075.1 Eubacteriaceae bacterium
CTCTGGCAGCAGTGTCGGAGAGTTCGATATGAAACACCTTCCCGAGGCCAATGGCCATCGTGAGCTGCAGCGGTGTAAGCAGCATATTATCTTCACAGGGGACCTGGGCCAGCCCGGCCCCGATACCCGCCGCACCCACTGATGCGGTGTGGATGATTTTAGCACAGCTCTTTTTCTGTTCGGGCGTCATATAGTCGTCCAGATTCGGCTTGAGCTTGTCGAGGCTCAGATTCAGATCCTTAATTCCGACGGCAGCAGCCATTGAGGCGATGACGGCGGGATCGAATTTTGGCAGGGACAGGGATTTCTTCGTCGATGTGTCTGCATACTCGACAACAGGCTTTGTCTTTTTCGCTTTTTTACCGGAAGAAGACGATCCGATGCTTTTAATCGTGAGCTGGGGTTTGTCTGAAGTTCTGACCAGCTGACGCTTGCTGCTGTTTTTATCTTTTACGAATTTCATTTGATAATGCACTTTCCACAATACTCTGATAAACGTATCATTCAATAACGATATGTTTTATTTTATCATCAAGAGGCCCGGATTTGTGTAAAATGCAGTTTCATAAACGTATGCAGCAAAAACATATCTTTTCCGCTTAATAAATTATTATTCAATCGCACCATTATGGATATATCATATAAACAGGGATAAGGAGATGGGACAAATGACTGAAAAAAACAGAGTAATCACCGGGGCTCAGCTGGAACAGGAACTGAAGACCAGACCGCAGGATCTGCTGATTCTGGATGTCCGCGACAAAGCGGAACTGAACAATGAATTTGCGGAAGCTAACAATTTTCTTAACATTCCGCTGGCGGCTGTGCCTGCCTCGCTGGATATGCTGGAACCGTTCAGAAACAGGGAAACGGTTATTGTCTGCCAGAGCGGCAGACGGGCTAAAAAGGCGCAGGCGATTCTGGACAAGGCTGGCTTCACCAACACCGAAGTATTGAAAAACGGTGTGATGGGCTGGAGAAGATAGGGCTGAGAAACCGGATCCAGCGCAAAATTGTAACGCAAAATTGTAAAATGAATGGAAAAGCACAGCAGTACAGCAGAAAACCGGTGTAAAGCAGCCGGAAATCAGAAGACGAATCATCGTCTTCTTTTTTTACACCTTAACTGTAAACCTTGACAGTGGCCGGCTGTGTAAATATCATGAATGTATAGACAAAGGGGGGGACGAAAATGATCCTTGACCGGAGACAGGTCGGCGGGTTGTTCGAGAGTGCGGCAGAAAATCTGCTGGCACATACGGATGAACTGACCGAGATCGATTCACACTTTGGAGACGGTGACCACGGCTATACCATAAGCAAGATCGCACGGCTCATTCAGTCTAAGGTACCGGAGCTTGAAGAAACCGGGCTCCAGGAATGGTTTGATGATCTGGGGGCTGCCATTATGGGCATTTCGGGTGGCAGTGCCGGACCGCTGTACGGCACGCTGATCGGGGGGTTCGGGGTGCCGCTTGAGGCTGACACGGAAGCGGTTGATGCACCTCTGCTGAAGAAGATGTTTGCGGGGGCGCTTTCAGAGATGCAGGATATTACCTCCGCCAAAGCCGGAGACAAGACCATGATGGATGCACTGATTCCGGCTGTGGCTGCAGCGGAGCAGGCACCGGACGATATCCCGGCTGTACTGGAGGCGGCAGCGCAGGCTGCGGCCGCGGGGGCGGAGAAAAGCAGAGACTATGTCAGCAAATACGGGCGGGCCAGAAGCTATAAAGAAAAGACGATCGGTACGCCGGACGCCGGAGCACTGTCCACGTCTTATCTGATTGAAGGTCTGGCGTCGGGCGTTGAAAAGTAAAGGGGGAGCAGTTATGAAAATGAAGAAGTTTATCAACAATCCGGAAAATCTGACTCATGAAGCACTGGAAGGTCTGGTTGCCGCGCACGCAGATCTGGTGGAACTGGGCGACGAAAACATGATCATCAACAAGAATCTCGCCGGCGCGGACAGGGTCACCATTGTCACACAGGGCGGATCGGGTCATGAACCGGCGATATCCGGTTTTGTCGGTGACGGCATGATCGACATCAGCGTGGTTGGGGATATCTTTGCTGCACCGGGGCCGAAAGCCTGTGTCGATGCCATCAAACTGGCGGACAAGGGGATAGGTGTCCTCTACATCGTCCTCAACCATGCCGGGGATATGCTTACCGGCAATCTGACTATGAAACAGTGTAAAAAAGACGGGATTCACGTCAACAAGGTTGTCACACAGGACGATATTGCCAATGCGCCCAGAGAAAACAGTGATGACAGGCGCGGTCTTGTCGGCTGTATCCCCACATATAAGATTGCAGGGGCTGCGGCAGCGGAAGGAAAGAGTCTTGAAGAAGTGACTGCGATTGCGCAGCGTTTTGCGGATAACATGGCGACACTGGCTGTTGCCGTACGCGGAGCCACACACCCGATGACCGGCCAGCTGCTCGCAGATCTGGGCGATGACGAAATGGAAATCGGCATGGGCCAGCACGGCGAAGAAGGCGGCGGACGTCAGCCCATGAAGAGTGCCGACGAAACCGCGGAAATCATGGTCAAAGCACTGGTAAAGGATCTGGATATCAAACCGGGCGAACAGGTGATGCTGATTATTAACGGTTCCGGCTCGACCACACTTATGGAACAGCTGCTGATTTTCAGAGCGGCGAAAAAGATCCTGGAAGATATGGGGATTAAAGTCGCGGCGGACTATGTGGGTGAACTGCTAACGGTTCAGGAACAGGCGGGCTTCCAGATGTTCCTGGCGCGGATGGACGACGAGCTGCTCAGACTCTGGAATGCGCCGGCGCAGACCCCGTATATGACGAAATAAAAACCTGAAAGAATCTATAAGCAGAGGGCTGGCGGCTCCGGGACGCCCGGAACCGGCCGGCCACAGTATCGTGAAAGGACAGCGTAATGTCGGCACAGTATATGCATATCGGGATTCCGGTTACCAGTCTGAAACCGGGAATGACTTATAACGAAGACATGAAATTCTGGGTCAGCAACCCGGATGATTACGACTATAAAATCGAGTATCTGAAATTTGAAGACGGGACACCTTTTCCAGTGGAAATGCATCATCGGCCCCACGTCGCGTACGCGGTAGATGATATGCAGCAGTACCTGGATCAGGCAGACCGGATTATCTTTCCGAAAACGGAAATCGGCCCCGGCATCAGCATTGCCTTTGTGGTGATGGATGATGCGATTATTGAACTGTATGAAGATAAAAACTGACTGATGAATCAGGAACAATTCTGAAAAGAAGCGGGACTAGTCAGCAAAAGTCTGATAACGAACCAGCAGAAATATGGAGTCAAACCGGAATCAGAAAAACGGACGACTGAAAAATCAGCCGTCCGTTTTTTTTATTTATACGGTTGTCGCAGCTGGTTAATCTGCGCCAGCATGCCGTTATATCGTTCTGCTTCTGCCGGATTGTCTGCAGAAGTAATCGGATCGAGTGTTTTAGAGGTCATAGTCTGTCCTGCAAAACCCGAATAGATTTTTCCGGTTGCGTACAATGCCGTACTGTTGACAACTTCTCCGCATTCAACATTGGTCATATCGCTTCCATCATAGGTTACCTTCAGCGTTTCCTGAGACCCGCTGGCTGAATCAACACTGTTGGTCACCGAGTAGGTCCAGGTGAAGTCATCCAGTACTTGAGACGATGTTCCGGATTTAGCCATACTGAAAGCGGCTTTAGACAGGGTATTGAAGCTGTCCGAGGTAACGGTTGCTCCCGTCACCGCATCCACCTGGGCGGACTGGCGGTGAATGACTGAATCATAGAAATTCGCCAGAACCTGGGACAAATTCTGATTGCAGCCTTCCCACTTGTTGACCGCGGTGTTGTCGGTCAGCCGGTCTGTTCCGGAACTGTTCGTTTCCTTCAGGTTGACAGAGGTTACAATCCCGTCACGGACTTTCATGGTATACATCAGCCCGTAACCGAAAGGGTCATAGTATTTGGAATAGACGGTGTATTCACCGTCTTTCAAATCCGATTGATATCCGGTTTCCTCATTGCTGCTGGAGATGGAACAGCCGCAGCAGCAGGTCAGGATCAGAACAGCGCAGAGCAGTACGGAAAAAAATTTAACTCTTCGCATACTGTGAAGCGGCATTCATCAGTTTCGGAACGACCTGTTTCTTTCTCGAGAAATAACCCGGGAAATAAGCGGAGAAATCACTTTCGTCAATATCAAAGGCTGCCTTGGCCAGTTCCTTTGATTTGCCGGCGATAACCAGTTCCGAACCGCCGAGTACGATATCGGTGATCATCAGGACGTACAGGTCCTGATCGTATTCGCCGCAGTAATCTTCCATTTCTGCGAGCAGTTTTGTCAGCTGCTTGTACATGCCGCGATAGTCGCCGGTGTTGATCTGCGAGATCGTGACCTTGTATTCGCCCATGGTAAAACGCTTGCGGTCCATGCCCAGGATTTCTTTCGGAGACAGGTCGCCGATGTTGCTGCCTGCAATGAGCAGCTCACGTCCGTAGGCCTTGGGATCGACACCTGCTATTTCTGCCAGACGGGCAGCAGCTTCTCTGTCACGCTGGGTACAGGTAGGCGAATTAAAGACCAGTGTATCTGAAAGAATAGCAGAAAGCATGAGTCCGGCCATTTTTTCAGGAATCGCGAGTCCCTTTTCTCTGAACATTTCGGTAATGATCGTGGACGTACATCCGACCGGTTCCAGCCGCAGATAGAGCGGTGCGGAACTGGTGATATCGTTAATGCGGTGGTGGTCGATAACTTCGGTGATTTCGGCTTCTTCAATGCCCTGAATCGACTGGGACCGTTCGTTATGGTCAACGAGAATCACTTTCTTGCGGTTAAAATCGACCAGGCTGGATTTTGAGATGGACCCGAGGACTTCGCCGGCTTCGTTGACGACTGGGAAACGGTTATGTCCGGAGGTCAGCATGTTCTGTTTGACATCGTCCAGGGTTTCATAATCGACGAAATATTCGACCTTGTTCTTCTTGACCATATCGCGGATCGGGATCACCTGAGTCATAAGCCGGACAGCTTCGAACGGCGAATATTCGGTGGTAATGACAGCTCCGGTGTAATCCTTGCTGATTTTTGGATTTTCCTGAGGCTTCAGGTTGGAAATAATAATAACCCCGGCTCCGGTATTAAAGGCATTGGGCATGTCTGCATCGGTATGAGAGGTAATGACAATATCCACTGGTTCCAGTTTCTGACCGGTAACGAGCTGTGAGTTGGAGTAGATGTTTCCGCGGACCCGTTCCGGCAGATCACCTTTGATTACGCTGCCATTGAGAATATCAAGAATATTCTTATAAGGCGTCCGGGTATCCTTGAGCATAGACTCAACGTATGGGTTGGTAAACGCGCCAATCAGATCGGGAATGGAAACAACACCGATCAGCTTGTTCTGTGAATCGACAACCGGCGTGGAACGACCGGGAGTATCGGCAATGGTTTTCAGTGTGCTCAGAACCGGATCGTCCTCGTGCACCTGCGGGATTTCCTGAAGACTCAGATCAGAAATCTGTGGTTCGACTGTGGTCAGGATTTCCGGTGGTTTTACGCCGAAGAAATCCAGTGCGTACTGTGTTTCTTTCGAGATCGGACCAAGACGGGCTGCAACGACTTCTTTATGTCCTTCTGCATGTTTGAGGGCGGCATAGGCCAGCGCCGAGCAGATGGAATCAGTATCCGGATTCTGATGGCCGAATACATGGGTTATATTTTCACTCATGACACACTCCTTTAGTTTATAATATCACAGCGGCGAAACGGTTTGAATTATTGAAAAAGCAGTTTGCAAGATTCAGCCGGATCTGCAAATGTTTCAGTGTTTCCGTATTGGCATATACGGCTGCGGGCTTGTAATAATCTAATAAAAAAGCCCGGCCGGGCCGGGCTGGCTCAAGGGAGGGAAGAGCCTTATGAAAGAAGATCGATCAGAATTTAAGATCAGTCTGAGGGGATTCAGACTTATTTTTCCGGATACAGCGGGGTTCCATCGGGACGGTGAATCCGGAAGGAATCCAGATCCCAGATATCGAGTTGTCCCTGTACGCCGTCAATGCTGACGGACTGGTTTTTATCGTCCGGGAAAAAACGGGTGGTGAAGACTGTTTCGCCGCCGTTCACGAATACTTCGAGACTGGAAGCATCACCGAAGATCCGGACCTCTTTAACGTTTCCTGTTTCAGCACTGCGGATGGTCCGTCCTGCTCCTGCAGGATTGACACTGCCGTCACTGTTTTCAAAGCTCATGGTAAAACGTCCGTTTTTCCAGCTCAGGGTACAGCCTTCCCGGATCACAACCGTACCGCTGTCGCAGCTTTCTTCCGGAGTGATCTTCATTTCAAAAGCCTGTGAAACAGGCAGGGAGACCGGTTTTCCTTCGAGCTTGACATTTGTCCAGTCATTTCTGAGCTGTTCCAGCTCCGGAAGCGGTGTCTGAATCAGCTGTTCGTTCTTTTCCGTCAGGACACGGGGAATGGTCAGTGCATGCATCCATCCTCTGTCTTTTGTCAGATAGGTATATTCCGGTTCGGTATCAGGCAGTCCCATCCATCCAATCAGAATGGTGCGCCCGTCTTCGTCTACGAAACTCTGGGGTGCGTAAAGATCGAAACCGCGGTCCAGTTCATGGAATTCGCCCAGCTTCGTATGGCTTCCGAAATGATCGGCCAGGGCCCAGCCGGTCTGGTAGACATTGTTAAAACGGTCGCCATCAGCCTTGAGTCCCTGCGGTGAAAACACGAGGAAATCATGTTCTCCGGGATGAACCACATCCGGACATTCCCACATGTAGCCAAAATCTTCATCATAACGAATTCTTTCTGCCAGATTCCAGTTCACAGCATTGTCTGAAGAATAAACCAGCACTTCTCCGGTGTCGTCGTTTCTGCGGGCGCCCAGAACCATGTACCAGATTCCGTCCCGCTTGAAAACCTTGGGGTCACGCACGTGCAGGGTAACATCTTCCGGATAATCGGCATTGGTCATCAGGACCGTCTTTTTGTTAAAGAATGTTCCGTCAAAATCTTCCGCTACAATGGTGTTGTGTTCGCGTCCGGTATGGGTGTAATCATGATTGCCGGGGTGCTTGACATTTCCGGTGTAATAGGCTTTCAGACCTTCCGGTGTCGGGACAGCGCTTCCCGAATAAACGCCGTTGGCGTCAAATTCGCGGTCTGAGCTCAGAGCCGGCGGAAGATAGTCGTAGTCTGTAAAGTTTTTCGTCTGGTAATGACCCCAGTAATTTTTTGCGCCCGGTTTGATATCTGCGGGATTGTACTGAAAGAAAATATGATTGATGCCGTTAAATTCACTCAGCCCGTTGGGGTCGTTAAGCCAGCCGGCCGGCGGCATCAGATGGTAATGGAGACGCCAGGAGTCATTCGGATAATTCCGGGCTGTTTCATTTTCAAGCTGACGGATTTCATCAGCATTTAAGGCTTTATCTTTGTCAGATGACATGGCTTCCTCGCTTTTCATAATCTGAATAGAAGAATTGACGGCAGGCAGAGACCTGGCCGTCTGGTACAGCTTCTTCACAAAAGCAATATTTTTCAAAGAAAGCCTGCACTGGGGCAGGCTTTCGATACGTACTTGAATTTTACAGGCTGTAATCAATCTTCATGAACCAGCAGATTACAAATGATACCGCAAATGCGACAACCAGAGTCAGCAGGTAACCGAGTGAACAGGATGTGGTGATCAGGAATCCGAACAGGCCGGTTACGCCATATGCGTTGGCATAGACACCCAGGATTGAGGAAACCATAGCTCCGCAGGCACCGCCGATGCAGCCGGCCAGGAAGGGTTTGAAGAATCTGAGGTTAACACCGAAGATGGCAGGTTCTGTAATTCCGAGGAAAGCGGAAAGAGATGCCGGAAGAGCCATTTCCTTGATTTTCATTTCTTTGCATTTGAGAGCGACAGCCAGAGCTGCAGCACCCTGTGCAACGTTGGCGGCAGAAGCGATCGGCATCCATGTATTCATGCCGTTGCTGGCAATCATGCCGGCTTCAATAACATTATACATGTGGTGAATACCCATGACGACTGTCGGAGCATACAGAGCACCCATGAAGAAAGCGCCGATTCCGTAAGGTACAGCAACAAGCCATTCAAATCCGCTGAGCAGAGCAGTTTCAAGATAAGCGAATACAGGTCCGATAATGGTCATAGCCAGGTAACCGGTGACCAGAACAGTGACAAGCGGTGTGACGAACAGGTCGATGATATCCGGAACTTTCTTGTGCAGCCATTTTTCGAGCATGGACATGATCCAGACAGCGATGACAACCGGAATAACATGACCCTGGTAGCCAACATTGGTTACAGAGTAAAGTCCAAACCATACAGGCAGGTTTACAACTTCAGTTGATGTGGCAGCGCTCCAGGCGTTGATCAGATTCGGGTGAATCATGATCATCCCGATTACAGCACCGAGGAAGATATTTCCGCCAAAGGTCTTGGCTGCACTGACTGCGATCAGGATTGGCAGGAAGGTGAAGGCTGCGCTTGAGAAGATATTCAGGAAATAGTAAAGGCTGTTATCCGCCATATCCGGCCAGATCAGTACAAGACCATTCAACAGTCCCATAAGGAGACCGGAAGCAACGATGGCCGGGATGATCGGAACGAAGATATCACCGACAGTCTTGATCAGACGTTTCCAGACAGGCATCTGTGCTGCGGCAGCTTTTTTGACATCGTCCTTGCTTCCCGCATGATCACTGCCGATCATTTTTTCGAATTCATCATAAACCTTATTGACTGTACCGGTTCCGAAGATAATCTGAAGCTGTCCCTGAGTCTGGAAGACTCCCTTGACACCCTGAACGGCTTCAATTTTTTCCTTGCTTGCATCTGCATCGTTGGCAACGACAAGACGCAGACGCGTTGCACAATGTGCGGCAGAAACGATATTTCCTGCACCGCCGGCAGCGGCCAGTACTTCTTCTGCAGTTTTCTTATAATCCATGATTCCCTCCTGATAAATAATATGATAACGGTATGGAATAAAATGTGGAATTGATATGGAATCAATTCCTTAACTTGTTTTTAGTATAAAACCAAAGCAAACAAAGGTCAAGTCCAATAGACGATGTAAATCAATCAAAATGATGTAAATATATGAAAATACGTGGAAATAGTATGGAATTGATTCCATAAATAAAACGGTTTCTATTATGAAAGATACCATAATTGCTTTGGGAAGGGACTGAATACTACGCAGAAATCGTAATCGCGATAGGTGGAACGCATCTGGAACGGTTTCATGTAAAGACGGAAAATCGGAGAAAATAAAAAACAGCATCCCGCTGCTTTTAAAGTGGAATACTGTTTCATTAAATCATCATTCAGAATTCAGGCATAAAGGTGCTGCTTTCCCGGACACAAAGCTCACAGCCAAGCTTGAGCTGCCGCTTTGACTTCGAGGTTCCATCCAGAAAGCCGAGTATCATGTCCGCGGATTCACGTCCGATTTCATCATAATAGAGATGAACCGTAGACAGGGACGGGAAAAGAGCCTTTGACACTGTAGAATCACCGACCCCCACGGTTTTTACGTCTTCAGGAACTTTAAGACCCGAAAAACGCATGCAGTTTATGGCACCCAGAGCAATGTTATCAGTAGCGCAGAAGAGTCCGTCAAACTCAGCGCCTGAATCAATCAGTTCCTGGATCCCGTTATAACCGGCGTAAATTGAAAAATCGACAATCTTTGACAGCTTTTTATCAGCGGTAAGACCGGCTGCAGTCAGTGCCCGCAAATATCCGCGATGTCTGCCCTGGCCTGCGGATAAGTCTTCTTCCATAACGCCCAGATAGGCGATGTTTTTGCAGCCCTGCTCAGTCAGATGCTGCACGGCAATATAAGCAGCTTCTTCATCGTCATTGTAGACGCAGGGAAAGCCCGGGATATTCTGGGAAGCAATCACGACTGGTTTGTTATATCGCCGCAGAATCTGTTTATGCTTTGATGTGAAATCCGTGGCGCTCAGAATCACTCCGTCCACAAAATTATGTTCGAATAGCTCCAGGTATTTAATTTCCATATTGATGTCGTTATCAGTATTGGCCAGAAAAATCTGATAATCAGTATCCCGCAGGCGGTCCGTGATTCCATCGACAATATGTGAAATGGATTCCGAGCTGATCTTGGGGACGATCACACCGATGACATTCATTTTTTTGTTTCTGAGATTTTGTGCGGAGGCCAGCGGGGCATAACCGGTTTCGTCGATGACTTTCCGGATTACGGCTTTTTTTTCATTGCTGACGTATCCGTTATTCAGATAGCGTGATACCGTGGACGGTGACACGCCCGCGAGTTTAGCAATTTCTGAGATATTCATGTTTTTTTCCTGTTTCCGTAAATTCCGTTATCTATAAGTAT
Source organism: Eubacteriaceae bacterium (assembly GCA_050945075.1). Lineage (GTDB taxonomy): Bacteria > Bacillota > Clostridia > Eubacteriales > Eubacteriaceae > UBA7485. The sequence continues at coordinate 10,412 of JBMNSG010000053.1, forward strand.
CATAATACGAAAACAGGGGAAAATGTCATAAAAAACTGCAAAAAATACGGAATTGATTCCTTCTTGATTTCATATGTTTTCATATCGTTCTTCAAGACGAGAATATGATACAGATGTGATACTCCATAACAATTCAGAAGCCTGCATCCCGGAATTACATTTTTCATAAAAAAAAGACAGCTGGAGGGAAGCTGTCTTTTTTGACTGGTTTCATTGGAGGGTGTTCAGTCTGTATTTATTGAAGAGCAGGGTAACCCGCTTCCCCGGTTCTGATGCGGATGGCACTGCGTACTTCACTGGTGAAAATTTTACCGTCGCCGTATTCACCTGTATAGGCTGTGCGCTGAATGGTGTCTACGACTTTATCAGCCCATTTTTCATCGGAAACTACAATTTCGAATTTGACTTCATTGATCAGCTGCAGATCTACATCGTCTGCTTCTGCTGCTGCAAAACCTTTCTGCATTCCACATCCATAGACATTGGAGACAGTCATTCCGTGAACTTCAATGGCATTTAATGCGGCCTTGACCGGTTCAAGCTGTTCATTTTTTACAATAGCATCTACTTTAATCAATCTTCTACCTCTCTATAATCACTATAATAAAAAAAGGACGCCTGACTGTTGTCAGAACGTCCTTGTTCATGTGTTTATTATAAAACACTGTATACAGTATTACAAGTTATTTTTGTGCTTTTCTGTCTGGATCTGCTTTTTCTTTTCGTTGAAGCTGGACCTTTTCCTCTTCGCTTTTGATAAACATGATCAGGAAGGCGATTATCAGGAAGCCGCAGGAAACCAGTACTGATTTTTCATGAAGCAGTGGAGTAAGCCGGGCCGAGAGAATAGCGCCGGTAAAGAAAACGATGATGATCGTAATCAGATCCAGACTCTTCCTGAGCTTTTCGCGGTCTCCGGTTTTATTCCAGCTGTACATAAATTCAGTCGCGCTGCGCAGATTTCCGGTGCAGAATGTGGTAGCGAGTGCTGTTCCTCTGAATTTTTTAAATCCACCGTACTGCAGAGCACAGGCAAATGCCACCATAAAGTTGACAGCTGCATTCCAGGGGCCGGATGGAATCAGAGACGCGCAGGCAAGAATCAGAATCTCTGTTAACAGAATGGCCTGGCGCCAGTGAAAATGGATATGTCTCTTCAGGTGAGATTTTACGGCCAGAACAATGGTCACGCCAAAGGCAAAGGTCACCACCGGAATCAGGTGGTTGATCAGCCCGGGCCAGTCGCCCTGTGCCGCTGAGATAGCGGCCAGGACGATATTGCCGGTTTGGGCGTTGGCAAAAACCTGATCCCTGGTGGTGTAGGTATAAACTTCAAGATAACCGCCGTTCAGAGCCAGTAAAATTCCCATTAAGAGAGACTGCGACATCTGGTGACGCGGGGTGTGTTCGGTGATTTCCGGATACTCGCTGTTTTGAATCATCTGTACTTCCTGTTCAAATTCAACTGTATTTATTATATCAGGGCTGTATTGCGGACCGGAATTTTAGCCGGTTCAAAAACACTGCCATGGGCCGGACTGCGGTAGCAGAGCCGGTTCTGCTCATAGACAAATAATTGTCCGCACGGCAGCGGCTGCCAATGGAGCCGCCGGCAGGGAATCCTGCTTGAAGAGAAATAAACAGTATGGCTGTCAGCAGCTGTAAACAGTCTGTCCCGGATGTTGCAGTGTGCGTAAAAGAGCTCGCCGTCTGTCATGAGCATATTAATCCGGTTGTGAACGGACAGCAGATTCAGTGATTCCTCAACAGTCCTGATCCGCTGTTCACGGGTGAGCGGTGTACGCTGTCCGGCACGGATCTTTTTCAGCGCGTCATTAATAAACAGAAGAATCCGTTCGGAATCGGTGGAACCCGACTGGAGCGGTATAAAAGGATCCAGTTCATTTTTCCCCGGGAAATTGCCGCAGTGCGCAAGTGTCATGAGCCGTCCGTCCGGATCCATAACCTGGAAAGGATGGACATTACCGGGCCGGACCTCACCGACAGTCGCATAACGGATATGCGCGATTAACGTGCTGGCAGCATGATCGTTTTCCAAAATCTGCCTGTTCTTTTTACTTTTAAAGGCAGGAAGAGCTTCTCTGTGCAGACAGCAGCTGCCGCCTCCGCTTCTATATAAACCCCATCCGTCCGGATGGATGCGGCTGTGGGCATAAAATCTGGACAGTAGTTCAGTTTCCTTGATCAGACTGTCAGAATTGTAGCCGAATAATTCACACATGATTTCTTCCTCCTTGTAAATTTTAAAAAATCCCCGGAATCATCGGATTCCGTGGTCTGACTATATTTTAACAGCGTTTTGTTTTTTTTGTATACAGTCCCGATGATTGAAAAGGTTTTTCGTTCCTGAAAATTTGAAGTAATGCTTTGCAAAAATCCTGAATCCCTGTATAATCGAAAAAATGCCCGGAGGACTGAAAACAGATGAAAATTCAAAAGGATGCGGACCATGACTAAACGGCCTTTTATGACAGCTCTGATCATGCTCGTTTTTGTGATTTTTCTGGTTCAGGAAAAAGCACCGGCCTGGATGTTTTATGTGCTGACAGTGATGATGCTTGTTCTGCTGTTTGTACCCGGCTTCAGGAAAATCGAGATTATTCTGGTCATTCTGGTCATGGCAGCCGGTGTCAATTCTTCACGCAGTGCCTTTGAAACCGGCTGGATTGATTCGTACAGCGGCAGACCGTGCCTGATTGAGGGGACGGTGACAGAAAGCGACCGGAGTGAAGACCGTGACAGACTCACTGTCCGCATTAACCGGGCAGACGGAGTGGATACAGATCATGAAAAACTGCTGCTGACGGTTTATGAAAATACAGGACTGCTTCCGGGAGACTGCATCAGATTCAGTGCTGTACCTGAGAAACCGGATGGCATCAGAAATCCGGGCGGATTCGATTACCGGGTTTATCTGCTCGGGAAAAAGATCAAAAGCCAGGCGGTATTAACCAGTGCCGGAGAAATCGAAACAACAGGATCTGAAAAGAGTCTGATTTTCAGCCTCAAACGTCTCCGCATCAGCCTGATCACCAGTCTGGACAGCTGTTTTGAGAAAGAACAGGCAGAGCTCATTGCCGGTCTGACGCTGGGGGCATCGGTGGGTCAGGAAACACGAACTGTATTTCAGAATGCCGGTGTCTCTCATCTGCTGGCTCTTTCGGGCCTTCATGTCGGTTTTGTGGGCGGGTTTATATTGTGGATTACCCGGAAACTGAAACGGGAGACCGGAACGGTCATCAGTGCCGGTGTCATGCTGGTTTATCTGTGCCTGACAGGCATGAACGCTTCTGTAATCCGTGCCGTACTTATGTTTATCGCAGCTGGTGCGGCTTCTGCCCTGAGACGGACTTACGATCCGCTTTCAGCATT
>JBMNSG010000054.1:0-13718 GCA_050945075.1 Eubacteriaceae bacterium
ACGGACATGAATCCCTGGGCTTCACCGATCTTCTGAGCGGTGTAAACATAATCGCCCACTTTTACAACAGGTGCACAGGGGGCTCCGATGTGCTGAGACATCGGAATGACCACCGTTTCCGGAAGCTCGGCACGCCTGAGTGGTACGTTCGCAGTCTGTTCCTTTTCCTGCGGCGGATGAACGCCGCCCAGGAAGGATTTGATTGCTGATTGATTTGCCATAATTTCTCCTTAGTAATTTCTGAAAATCAATACTTTTTCAGAAATGTGTTGTAGGCCTTCCAGGTCATAAAGGTATCGGCCTTGGAACTGATTTCAAAGGGCGAATGCATGGAAAGTACAGGAGTTCCGCAGTCGACAACATCCATGCCGTAAGCCGCCAGCATATAGGCGATGGTTCCGCCGCCGCCCTGGTCAACTTTGCCCATATCACTGAGCTGCCAGTATACGCCGTTCTGTTCGAACATATTTCTCAGCGCAGCCAGGAATTCCGGATGTGCATCGTTCGAGCCTGATTTTCCGCGTGCGCCGCCGTATTTGCAGATCGCTGTTCCTTTTCCGATATAAGCAGAATTAAGTCCGTCAAAAGCCGATGCATAGGTCGGGTCATAACCGGCGGTAACATCTGCCGACAGGCAGGCGGAATTTTTAAGCGCCCTGCGAACTGCAAGCCCTGTATCTGAAGCACCGAGCAAAGCGCAGATTTCAGCTGTTTCGTTTTCAAACATCCGGCTGTTCATACCGGTATTGCCTACGCTGCCGATTTCTTCCTTGTCCGCCAGAATAACACAGGCAGTTCTGTCCGGTGTATCGTCAATGTCGAGAACCGCTTTTAACGCAGCAAAAGCGCAGACACGATCATCCTGGGCGTAAGAGCCGACCATTGATTCGTCAAAACCAACGGAACGGGATCTGCCCGCAGGAACCGCTTCAAACTCTGCCGAATTAAAATCCGCTTCGGTAAATCCATATTTTTTCTGCAGTTTTTCGAGGATATTGTACTTGACTGCTTCTTTGACGTCTTCGTCCTTCACCGGAATCGATCCGACAAGAAGATTCAGATCTTCGCCTTCTATCACTTCAGAGGCCTTTTTGCCCATCTGTTTGCCGGCCAGATGGATAAGCAGGTCTGACACACAGAAGACTGGTTCGTCTTCGTTTTCCCCTACTGACAGACTGATATGTTTTCCGTCTTTGAGAACAACTTCTCCGTGGAGAGCCAGTGGCAGTGTGACCCACTGGTATTTCTTGATTCCGCCATAATAGTGAGTTTTGAAAAGTGCCAGACCATCGCTTTCATAAAGCGGGTCAGGCTTGAGGTCGAGCCTGGGCGAATCGATATGTGCTCCGACAATATTCATGCCGTTTGTAATATCTTCGGTGCCAATGTGGAACAGGATCATTGCCTTGCCCCGGATATTTACAAATACTCTGTCACCAGCCTGAAGAGATGTAAATTCCGAAACAGGTTTAAATCCGGCTTCACGGGCCAGCTTTTCGGCCTCGATGCAGCAGAGACGTTCTGTTTTTGCCTTGTCTAAAAAGTGCATGTAAGCACTGTTATAGTCGAATACCTGTTTAAACTCATGATCTGAAATTTTCGAAAACACGAGAGGATTCTCAGACAATAACGATGACTTGTCTGCTTTGGATTCTGAATTCATTATACTAACCTCCGTCCTATATAGTTTAGCTGTTATTGATGTTTCGGACAAGTAAATCACGCTTTTCCGTTACTGGAAAAAGAGCGTTTTCATCCTATTGCAATATAAATAATTGTTTATAAAAGGTCCATTTTGAAGCAAATAAAAGAAAGTCGTCAGAGAATGCGACGACTTTGTCTTTTGCTGCTATTTTTATTCACTTACCTGTGTATTCCTGCTGTGCATCTTCCGGTGCACAAGATACTTACAGAATCAGTCGTTTTCGGGATCTTCAATCAGATCCACTCTGCGCTGGTGACGTCCGCCTTCAAATTCCGCATCCAGCCAGGCATCGACAATATCCATCGCTGTTCCCGGTCCGATTACTCTCGCACCCATGGAAAGAATATTGCTGTTATTATGCTGTCTTGAAAGTCTGGCAGAGAACGGTTCGCTGCAGACAACTGCGCGGATTCCGTGTACCTTGTTGGCTGCCAGAGAAATACCCACGCCGGTTCCGCAGACCAGTACGCCCAGGTCTGCCTGTCCGTCTGCTACAGCATGTGCAACTTTTTTCCCGTAAACCGGATAGTCTACACTTTCTGCTGTATCGGTGCCGAAGTTAATCACCTCGATACCCCGTTCCTGCAGATGTTCTGTAATCTCGTTTTTCAGTTCCACCCCTGCATGATCGTTCCCTATTGCTATTTTCATCTTTACTCCTGTCAATCCATGATATCTTCAGAATACATGACACCGAGCAGTCCTGCAAGATCCTGTGCCTGAGATCTGTCTATAATCAAACCTTTTAATTCAGAAAAGCTGTCTGAAACCGTTATACCGCGAATGACGCAGCTGCTCAGGTCGATCCCCTTCAATCTTGTCATAAAGAAAGAAACGCCGGTCAGATCAGTCTGTATAAATCGGACACTGGTCAGAACCAGTTCCGAAAAATCAGCTCCGGTGAGGTTATCATCTTTAAAAGCAGCGTGGCTGAGTTTGGATTTAATAAAATTGGAATAGCTCAGATTGGAGCTGCTCCATACTGTTTCCTTAAAAACGGATTCTGCGAAATCAGTGCCGTACAGACGGCAGTTTTCAAAACGTGCCCGGCAGAAATAAGCCGCATTGAATGTACAGTTTGACAGATCACAATCCGCAAAAATAATATCTGAAAACTCTGCTCTGGTAAAATCGATGGATTCAAAACGGCATCCGCTGAACCGGCAATGCTTGAAGATACCTCCGGAGAGATCTTCATTATCGATTTCCAGCCTGCTTAACAGTTTTTCTTCGATTTCGTCTTCATCCTGGGCTGCCTTGATAAAAACAGACTCGCTTTCGATGGGACTCAGTGTTTCCGGAACGTCAGGAACAGCGATACGGATTTTACTTTTTTCTTTTTTCTCGTAAGCTTTTGCATTGTTTGAAGCAGTCATGGGACACCTCCAAATGATTTTATACTGTTTATTCTACCACTCGGACGGAATGCTGGAAAATTTTCTCGAATCGCGGGAGCCCGGGGATTCTGAACCACCGTGACGGCTTCAATTACTGTGAGAATACCTTTACCCAGTCTTTGTTTATTCTTTGTTTATTTTTTGTTCAAAAGTTAACAGTTGAGGCTGTGCGGATTAAAGAATATAATAAGTGTACAAATAAATATCAAGGAGGGTTTCTCTAGATGCTAGTATCTGCAAAAGATATGCTCAAAGAAGCTATGGAAGGCCATTATGCTGTCGGTCAGTTCAATATCAACAACCTCGAATGGACCAAGGCAGTTTTAACTGCGGCAAATAATATGAACGCACCTGTTATTCTCGGTGTTTCAGAAGGTGCCGGGAAATATATGACCGGATTCAAAACAGTCGCAGCAATGGTAGAAGCAATGCTCGATACACTTGAAATTTCTGTACCGGTCGCACTGCATCTTGACCACGGCACATACAACGGAGCACTCTCCGCTATCGATGCAGGGTTCTCATCGATCATGTTTGACGGTTCTTCACTTCCGTTTGACGAAAATCTTGCCAAAACAACAGAACTTGTTAATCTGACTGCAGGAAAGAGTCTTTCACTCGAAGCTGAAGTCGGAGCAATCGGCGGCGAAGAAGACGGCGTTATCGGTGGCGGTGAAGTAGCAGATCCTAAGGAATGCAAAACAATCGCAGATCTTGGTGTATCCTGCCTCGCAGCCGGAATCGGCAATATCCACGGCGTATATCCTGAAAACTGGCAGGGACTCAGATTCGATGTCCTGGCTGATATCAAGAAAATCGTCGGCGACATGCCTCTGGTTCTCCACGGCGGCACAGGAATTCCGGACGATCAGATCAAAAAAGCTATCGACCTCGGCGTTGCCAAAATCAACGTTAATACTGAATGCCAGCTGGTATTTGCAGCCGCAACCCGTAAATACGTCGAAGAAGGCAAGGATCAGCAGGGCAAGGGCTTTGACCCGAGAAAACTGCTTGCTCCGGGCTACCAGGCAATTATTGACAAGGTCGAAGAAAAGATCAAACTTTTCGGTTCAGACAACAAAGCCTGCTTTAAAAACGCTTAATCAAAATCGAAACATAAAAAATCCTGTCTTAACGACAGGATTTTTTTATTTCGCAATCCGGATTTTTACCAGCCTTTTCTCTGCCGGAGTCTCCCGGGTAAAATCTTCATCTACCTCTCATCTGCGGAATAAACCGCTTTTCCGCAGACATATTTTTCGAGGATATGACATTCGGGTGACAGGTAAATCAGCCGTTCCAGGCGGTCTGAGGGCTGCATCGGCCTGATTTCCTGAAGAGATTGATCATCAATGACCAGAAGATCGCATTCATATCCTTTTTCAAAACTTCCTGTTTTCCCGAAAAATGATCCGCCTCCTTTTGTTCCCAGATAAAATGATTCTGCTGTTGTCAGCGGCTTTTCTGCACCTTCTGTCATTCTCCAGCGAAGCTTTGAAACCATGACTGCATCGGCCATGGCCCTGAAAACATCGGGTGAGAATCCGGCACCGATATCTGTCCCCAGCCCGACCCTGAGTCCGTTTTCCATAAACTTCCGGACCGGTGCAATCCCTGAGGATAAATCCATGTTGGACTGCGGGCAGTGAGCGATATACGTGCCTTCTGTTTTGAGCAGTCCGATTTCTTCATCTGTGAGCCAGACACAATGAGCCATAACACAGGGACCGTTTGCCCCGAGTGTTCCGGATCTCCTGTATGCATCTGCATAACCGCTGCTTTGCGGACAAAGCTCTGCCACCCATTTGATTTCATTCGGATTTTCTGATAAATGTGACTGCAGCGGTAATCCGTATTCTTTCTGGAAACGACCGATGGCCTCCATGAGGCTGTCACTACAGCTTGGCAGGAATCTTGGTGTCAGTACCGGACGAATATGCCCACTCAGTGCCTGGGCCTGATCGATCCAGTCTTCAAGATCCTGTACCGGATCTGTTTCCAGCAGACTTTCAGGCGCGTTGCGGTCCATGCTCACTTTGCCGACAAAGCCCCGGAGCCCTGCCTGGTCGAGGAGACGGGCCAGCATCAGATCTGCTTTACCGTGAACGGTACCAAAGACACACAGCCTGGTTGTCGGACTTTTTCTCATATATTCGGTGAAAGCTGTATAGATTTTCAGTGCATAGTCCGTATCCGCAAAACGTGCTTCCTCCGGAAAAGTGAAGGTATCCAGCCAGTCCAGCAGTTCCAGATCCATTCCTGTTCCCCGGAATGCGAACTGAGGCGCGTGCAAGTGCAGATCACACAGACCGGGAATGATCAGTTTTCCGGGATAACGTTTCTGTTCCAGATTCTGATATTTTTCAGGAAGCTCCTGAAAAACTCCTTCAACACGGCCGTTTAAACAAACCAGCCAGCCATCTTCCCTGCTCTCAAGCTTGTCTGGAGCAGTATTCCATACCAGATCTCCATGAATTGCAAAACTATTATTCAAATCAAACTCCAGTTTTTATTTTTTTTCCCGTGCATGTTCCTGACTGGTTGCTGTGTACTCTCGTTTCACGCTGCCAGCAAGCTCTGTATTCCAGACATCCCGGACTTTTTTTACAGCTGCGGTAGATTCACAGCAAAAAGAAAAGGGCCATCAGGCCCTTTCTGTTGATTGTGAATACTTGTCAAATAACCATCTTCCTGTATGGCTTTTCTTCACGAGTCGTTGTGATAATACGACTGTGGCTGTTCTGGACAGCTTCTGCAGCGTCCGCAGCTCTGAAAAGTTCTGACTCTGTCTGTGCGTTCTCAATGATCCAGCGGATAAACTCGCGTTCTTCCTTAGTCATTCAAACCCCCTGAATTTGCACGGATATTTGATCTATCTTTATTATACATGGTCTGCCGTTCGTTTTCAATACCCGATACTGCTTTTGGATATCAAAGCAGACAACAGAGAGCCCGAACAGTCATCTGATTCCCGTCAGTTCACGATTCACTCCGGTTATCCGATTATCCGATCCCTCAGATTTCTTCTTTCTCATCTGTTACCGGTTTGTCTGTTTCCGATTCATTTGCAGCCGGCTCGTCTGTTTCCGGCTTTTCTTCATTGGTTTCACATGCATACTGGACTTCTTTATCGTCTCCTTCTGCTTCCTCCAGGCGATCCATAACTTCCTGAAGCGGAATGACATCCAGATAATCCCAGCCCGTCCGGTCAAAGAAATCCTGATAAGATTCCGAACGGTCAATAATCAGGTCCTGCCCGTTAAAATCCAGAATCACAGAAAACTGCTGGTCTGGCTGGTATATACCAAGCTTCAGCGCATTTTCATAGACACGCATCGGCAGTACAGCCGCCCCGTCATTTTTGTCAGTGATCAGAATCCGGTCTTCCGGCATGATATAGTCCCATAACAGCTGTTTGGGGATTTCATTAATGCTGCCTTCCTGAATCAGCGTTTCTCTGTCTGCCTTCAGTTCCGCCAGCAGCTGCAGCATCTGTTCTTTATCATATTCTTCAATTTCCGGTTCCGTCTTCATGAACTCGTCTATTGAAGCTGCTGTAGAAGTAGCCAGATCATCAAGAGTCTGTACCGCTGAGTCCACGATATTTGTGCAGCTTTCTGCAAAATCCCTGATTCCGCCGGCAAAACCCGCTGCGGCATCCGTGAAAAATCCGACTGCTGCGTTTTCCAGAAATCCAAATGGATTAATTGTATCTTCGATCGGTCTGTTTGACATATTATTCTCCTGTCTTGTAATTTGTTCCCATAAACTCTATTAATCTGACCGGAAAACACGTTCCGGTTCTTTACTTCAGTCTTTTTCTTAGCTTCTCACACAAATCTTGAAATAAACTAAATCCAGTCTTTAAACCTTTGCATATAAGTAAAAAAAAGCTGTAAACCAGATACTTTTCCGGACAGTTATCCGTCTTTCACTGGTTTACAGCAGATTGTCTGTATCGTTATTGAAAACCCGGCATCTGTTTAAACGCAGATGCCGGTCCGGGGATTCACAAATCCTGTTTGTTCTGATGCGCAAGAAATTCTTCCAGATCCCGCTGGTCCTCGTATTCGAGATCCCGTATTCCGGCGCGCCCTTCCATATGATGCCGGAACTCATGCCGGATTACTTCGCGAATTTTCGTACGCCAGAATTCTTCAGCTGCGACACCGCACAACTGGCAGAAAGATCCGTAATAAAGGATAATCTGGTTGCCTTCGGGGCCTCTGCGATATTCTCCCATGGTGATCAGCTGAGGAGAAACCGAATGGTGTTTGGCACCTTCCTCAATAATGATACCCAGATTTAAGCCCTCGTAGAACTCCTGCGGAATCCGTTCCGCCTCTTCATCGGCAATTTCCTGGAAACGATCAGGATTCATCATGATCATCCGCAAAATACAACTTTAAAGAATCTGAAGGCAGCAGGCACAGGTCCATGACAGCTTTAAGATTTTGGAGAACCGTTTCCGCACTCAGGTCAGTTTCGACAATACGGCCATTGGCCAGAAGAGCTGGTTTTTTTATTGCAGCATCACTGGTACAGAATCCTGTGAGTGCGTTCATTTTAATACGGTTGAGCGGAATCAGTTCATTCAATGCCTTCACGTACAGGTCCTGCCAGTTGTCTGCTTTTACAGCTTCCCTGCTGCCCAGCGTGAATGCAGCCGGCTGAGAGAATTCTTTATCCATCAGTTTTGACAGTGTGATCTCTTCTGAAACGGAGACCTGACTGTCCGGCTGTACTGCGGGCTCTGCTTCCGGCACAACGGTTGTCTGATCTGCTAAATCCGCCGGCATTTCGATTGTCCCGCCAAGCTCAATCGTTCCGCCCATTTCAATGACATCCGGATCTGTCGTTCCCGCCAGCATGCCGTCGATTTGCGGAGCGTGGAGACCTGCCTGACCGGCCCGCTTGTCTTCGAGTACCATAGAGCTGACCGTACCGGGCATTTCAATCGTTCCGCCCATTTCGACAGGCCCTTCAAGAGGAATGGTGCTGCTGCCTTCAAGCAGAGCCGTATCCTGCGGAGCCTTGAGACTGGATCTGTTTTCAGGCTGCGCCAGTACCTTTTTGTCATCTCTGAACGGAATATACCCGACTGTTTTCGGACTTTCAGGGACATTGCTTTCATCAGTACCTGCAGCATCCGCTGCCGTCTTGTTTTCCTGTACGGGCATACTGCTTTTTTTATCTGTCTTATAGGGAACGTATCCCAGTGTTTTTCTGGATGGTTTGGACTTTTCTTCGTCCGTCACAGCTGCTTTTGTATCTGAATGCTCTGCATCCGGCTTATACGGGACATATCCGACTGTTCCCACATTGGCGTCTTCTGCCTCTTCTGCCTCCGCAGAGCCGGTCTTATCCGCTTTATACGGGATATACGGCAGGCCATGGGGCTGCACACTTTCTTCTTCTGATGCTGTAGCAAACTGTGAAAAAAGAGTATCCGCGGACAGATCACCATCTTCGTCTATTTCCGTGGCAAACTGAGAAAAAAGGTCATCCTCCGCTTCCTCATCCTCCGGATCTTCATCTAATTCAGTAGCAAACTGGGAGAACAGCTCAAGCATCGCCCGTTTTTCTTCTTCCCGTCTGGCAGATTCAGCAGCTTCGCGTTCAGCCCGTTTCTGTTCCTGTCTTTCAAGGAATACTCTGGCGTCTTCTGTTACATCTGCCGGCAGTCTCTGTGCATATTCTTCCAGAAACTCTCCGTACACATCAAGTGCTTCTTTGAGTTTCAGGTAATTTTCATCAGTGATCTGCGTATCTGAAAGCAGATTCAAAATGTCAACGGCCAGCGGTTCATAAAACTGCGGCAGCGGTATATCATAAAAAGACAGTTCAGTCAGGCCGTTTGCCTGTGCTACTGATTCTGCTGCATCCATCAGGCGCAGATAACCGGAGGAAATTGTCGCCAGATAGTGATCATCCAGCCACTTTACATAATATTCTTTTAAATTCGGCTGAGCCATTTCTTCCCCTTTTTCAGATCTTTCACTGATATTCTTATTCAGAAGCAATAATAAACGAATATTTCATCTCTAATATTAACATAAATAAACCACAGAAAAAGAAAAGAAGTCAAGACAGCCCGAAACGGCTGACTGCCTGTATACCGATTGTCTCAGATTCCGGACATAATAAAAGCCTGCCTGGACACGACAGCATTTGCTGTCCTGTCCAGGCAGGCGCAACATCCGGATCTGTTTATCCCGGATGTCAGTTTATCACATCAGTCCGACGGCCTGTCCGTGATTGAACTGGGACGGCTGATCGTACGTTCTGCAGCTTCTTCTGCTTCTTCACCGGCCTGCTGTTCTGCAGCAGCGGCGGCAGCGGCAGCTTCGGCTTTGATTCTTTTGCGTTCGGCAAGCTCTCTGGCCTGATTGTGCTTTTTAACCTTTTTGATTCTGAAGTGTTCTTCACGGTCCTTTTCTTCAATACTGTCTTCAATATAGGAAATAGTTTCCGTAAGCTTCGGAATCTGAATTTTGTTCAGCGCATTGGCACTTTTACTGGCCTTTTTAATTTCCTGTGACAGTTTGAAAGCGGTGCTTTCAACAACTGACAGTTTATAGGAAAGAAACTTGACCTGATTGAATTTTTCAATTGCCTGATCAAGAGCCGGGTTATTGTCGTTAAAACCGAGAGGCTGGGAATAATACGGGTTCGGATTATCCGGAAGCACAACTTCCGGAATATCAACGCCCATTACTGAACGTGTCCGCACCTGGTATTCTTCTTCATCCGGAATCGAAAGCGCGTATTCTTCGACATTGTTAAGTCCCATGGCAATACAGCACTGCTGCAGTGCCTGATAGGCCTGATTGAAAGTCACGGTAATCTGATCTTCGATCTCGTTGGCTTCCTGAACCAGTTTCATGATTTCCTGAATCAGAACCGTTCGTTTCTTATCGAGAAGATTATAGCCTTTTGTTGAAAAGGCAAGCTTCGACTTTGACTTGATCAGATTGGCCCTGGTCGGGGTAACTTTAACAGCCATGTCTAACTCACTTCATATTCAATTTTGGCAGCGTCTTTTTCTTCTTTGCGGAGCTTTTCGTCGCCTTTTTTAACGTCCTGAACTTCTTCGTCCATGGCCTGCTGTGCTTTCTTCAGGTCAGCACGCAGATCTCCCGTCCCGTATACGGTTTTCGGAAGATACTTGTCAATGAGCTTCGGACTCAGACGGTCAAGTTCTGTAACAGGAAGAATGGAAAGCAGATTCCATCCCAGATCCAGTGATTCTTCAATGGTTCTGTTTTCATCGAAATCCTGATTCAGAAAATGCTGTTCGAATTCGCGTCCGAATTTCATATAGGCTTTATCTGTATCCGACAAGTCTTCTTCACCCATAATCTGTGACAGATCCCGGACTTCCTGAACCTTTGAATACGCTGCAAACAGCTGGTTTGCCAGATCCTGATGATCTTCACGGGTAAAACCTTCCCCGATACCATCCTTCATCAGACGGGACAGTGAAGGCAGAATGTCGATAGGCGGATAGATATTACGCTGTTCAAGGTCACGTCCCAGAACAACCTGTCCTTCTGTAATAAAGCCGGTAAGGTCAGGGATCGGGTGCGTGATATCGTCATTCGGCATAGTCAGAATAGGCAGGAACGTGATGGATCCTTTTTTATCCTTGAGCATGCCGGCGCGTTCATAAAGAGAGGCCAGGTCAGAGTACATATAACCCGGATACCCTTTACGGGACGGAACTTCCTGGCGGGCAGAAGAGATTTCACGCAGCGCTTCTGCATAGGCGGTAATATCACTCATAACTACCAGAACATTTTTCCCTTTTTCAAAGGCCAGATATTCGGCTGTAGTCAGAGCTGCACGTGGTGCTGTGGTACGTTCTGCAACCGGGTCATCCGCATAATTGACGAACATGACTACGTGATCCATTACGCCCGCATCTTCGAACGTTTTGCGGAAGAATTTTTCATCATCGTGCTTGACGCCTATGGCGCAGAACACAATCGCGAAGTCTTCGCCTTCGCCCGTGATCTTGGCCTGACGGACAATCTGGGCAGCCAGTTCATTATGGGAAAGACCGTTTCCGGAGAAGATCGGCAGCTTCTGACCGCGGATCAGCGTGGTCAGTACGTCAATCGAAGAAATACCGGTCTGGATAAAGTTTCGCGGATACTGTCTGGACATCGGGTTAATAGGCATCCCGTTGATATTCAGGCTTTCTTCTGAATAAATATCACCGCCGTTGTCAATCGGTTCACCGATCCCGTTAAAGACACGTCCGAGCATATCTTCAGAAACCGGAATTTCAAAAGCTTCTCCGGTGAATGTTGTTTTGGCATTATTGGAAGAAAGTCCGGCAGTCGCCTGGAAGACCTGGATGGTGACGGTTTTCCCGTCTATCTTTATGACCTTCCCCTTGCGTACTGCATTGGAGGATTTTTCCTTGATGTCTACAACTTCTCCATAGAAAACATCATCAACGCCGTCAATCTGGATCAGCGGGCCGTTGATATCATCAATTTTTAAGTATTCTTTTTTCATCAGCTGGAATACTTCCTGTATAAATCGTCGAAGAAACTGTCAATTTTATCCTGCATTCTGTCGATGCCGGATAAATCATTGTTGGGAATCGTGTACTTCATTTTGATAATGTCGTTTTCGATTTCCGGGTTCTTCATAACTGAAGTCGGGATTCCCTTCTTCAGTCCTTCAAGACCTTTTTCATACAGATGGTCGATGATTTTAAGCATCCTGTACTGCTTTTCCATCGGTACGTAAGTATCTTCCTTGTCAAAAGCATTCTGCTGCAGGAAGCCCACACGCAGAAGCCTGGATATATCGATGACCCACCGCTGATCGTCCGGCAGTGCTTCTTCACCAATCAGCATGACCATTTCCTGAAGCTTTGATTCCTGGAAAAGAAGGTCAAGCATTTTGTTTCTCAGCTCTACGGAGTCTTCCGCGACATTGTCTTCATACCATTCGGTCAGGGTCTTCATGTAACCCGAATAGGACGACAGCCAGTTAATAGCCGGATAATGACGGGCATAGGCGAGGTTCTTATCGAGTCCGAGGAAGGTGTTGACAAATCGTTTGGTGTTTTCAGTGACTGGTTCGGAAAAGTCGCCGCCAGCCGGTGAAACTGCACCGATAATCGAAATGGATCCATCTTCCCCGTTCAGGCTTTTAACTGCACCGCCTCGTTCGTAGAATTCAGCTATACGCGAGGACAGATAGGCCGGATAGCCTTCTTCTGCCGGCATTTCTTCCAGACGTCCGGAAATTTCACGAAGTGCTTCCGCCCATCTGGATGTGGAGTCAGCCATAATGGCGACATCATAACCCATGTCACGGAAATATTCCGCCATGGTGATACCGGTATAAATACTGGCTTCACGTGCCGCAACAGGCATATTTGAGGTGTTGGCGATCATAACGGTTCGTTCCATGATGGATTCGCCGCTTCTCGGGTCAATCAGTTTCGGGAAGTCTTCAATAACTTCCGTCATTTCATTCCCACGTTCACCACAGCCGATGTAGATGATAATATCGGCATCTGACCATTTCGCCAGCTGGTGCTGAGTCATGGTCTTCCCGGTTCCGAATCCGCCAGGAATGGCAGCCGTCCCGCCTTTGGCGATCGGGAAAAATGTATCGATTATACGCTGCCCGGTTACCAGCGGTTTTGACGGTTCCAGACGCATAGCGGAAGGTCTGGGGGTACGGATCGGCCATTCCTGATAAAGCTTGAGTTCGTGGATTTTACCGTCCGCATCTTCGATTTTAACAACCGTATGATCGATGTTGTAGTTGCCGTCTTCTGCGACTTCCACAACCTTTCCTGACAGATCCGGCGGAACCATCAGCTTGTGTTCGACCATCAGTGTTTCCGGAACGGTCGCATAGATCTGTCCGGGCTTTAACTGATCCCCGACCTTGACCTTGATATGCGTTTCCCATTCCTTTTCCTCATCGATGGACATCATCCCGATGCCTTCAGGGATGAAGATCGGAGATTTTTCCTTGATTTTTTCCAGTGGACGCTGAATCCCGTCAAACATGTTTTTAAGCATGCCCGGTCCCAGCTTGACCGAAAGCGGACTTCCGGTCGAGAGAATCGGTTCGCCGGTTCTGAGTCCTTCAGTTTCTTCATATACCTGAATGGTTCCGATATCTCCATCCAGGATAATGACTTCGCCGATGAGCTTTTTCTCGCCAACCATGACCATTTCACGCATTTTGAAATCGGCCATTCCGGTACCGGTCACAACCGGTCCGTTAATCCCGGTAATGACGCCCTGTACTTTTTTAATTTTGGCTTTCTTTTCTTTTTTCAGATCTTTTTCCGTAAGCACTTCATCCGGTGTCAGTGTTTCACCAACCGGTTCCTCTGCTTTTTTTACAGCAGGGACCTTGTCGTCAGCAGCGGTTGAAAATGTCTCGTTCTGATATGGCTTTACTCCGGCTGCAGTTTCTGCCCTGGCAGCATTCCCGGTTTCCGGGATAACAACGGCTTCCGGAATAGATGTTTTTTTATTCTTTCCGCTCATTCGCCGCTCCCCTGCATGGCCTTTCTGAGTTCTACACCGATATACTTCTTATTATCTTCGACCAGATTACGGATTGAGAAA
>JBMNSG010000055.1:0-13405 GCA_050945075.1 Eubacteriaceae bacterium
GGCACCTCTTATAGCCACTTGAGTACTTCTCCACTATAATTGAAAGAAATTGTTAAATTGTAAATGGCCGAGAGGGTGGGATTCGAACCCACGTGGGCTTGCACCCAAACGGTTTTCAAGACCGCCTCGTTATGACCGCTTCGATACCTCTCGACTCACAAGCAAGATTAATTATACTAGGATTACAGATGCAAGTCAAACAATATTTACATTATTTTGTCATGTTTTCAAAAATAGATTCAGAATAAATACAGGCCGGTTTCAGAAGAACTTCAGAAACCGGCCTGTATGGGTCTGTATTCGTGTTTCAGATTTTATATGGAATTATGCTTCCGGCTTTTTTTCCAGCGGTACAGTCCAGCCCAAATCGTCCGGGACTCTGCCTGTCTGGATTCCGAAGAGTGTATCGTACAGTCTCTGGCTGTAAGGACCGATCTTGCCGTCATTGAAGACCATCTTTTCGCCTTCATATTCCAGTTCGCCAATCGGTGAAATAACAGCTGCGGTACCGGTACCGAACACTTCTTCTACTTTACCCTGATGATAAAGGTCGACCAGTTCGTCAATGGAGACTCTGCGTTCTTCGACGGTTTCTCCCCAGTGCTTGAGCAGTTCAATAACTGATTTTCTGGTGATCCCCGGCAGGATTGTGCCTGTCAGTTCAGGTGTGATAAATTTGCCGTCTGCCTTGAAGAAGAAATTGCTAGTGCCGACTTCCTCGATATATTTACGTTCGTTTCCGTCCAGCCACAGTGTCTGTTCAAATCCGGCATCGTGAGCCTTGACCTGTGAAGCCAGGCTGCCTGCATAGTTGCCGCCGCATTTGACTTCGCCTGTGCCGCCGCGTACGGTTCTGGCATAGATATCTTCGATGTGCATGCGTGCCGGTTCCAGTCCTCTCGGATAATAGGCGCCGACAGGGCTCAGGATAATCATGAATTTATAGGTGCCGCTCGGACGTACGCCGATGAAAGGATCTGTGGCAAATACAAAAGGTCTGACATACAGACTTGTACCAGGTGCCGACGGGACCCAGTCACGATCGAGATTGACGAGTGTACGCAGTGCTTCCATTGCTTCTTCAGGATCGATCTGCGGGATGCACATACGTTGGTTAGAGCGGTTCAGTCTTGCAAAATTCTGGTCCGGACGGAAAAACTGGATGCTTCCGTCTGGTGTTCTGTAGGCTTTCATCCCTTCAAATACTTCCTGGGCATAGTGGAGCACCATTGCAGCCGGTGAAAGTTCGATTGGACCATACGGTACGATCTGTGCATTATGCCAGCCGTATTCTTCGTCGTAATCCATCATAAACATATGATCGGTAAATTCATGTCCGAAAACAAGTGAATGTTCGTCCTGTTTCTGTTTTAACTGTTCACGCTGATGTATGCTGATTTCCATTGTTCTACTCCCTCTTAGTTGTAGGAATTGATTGAATATGATATGTTCCTTTACTAATTGTATACAATATTCATTCAATCGACAATAGATATTTCAATTAGGACAATTCTAAGATGATCAGATAACGGCTACAATAGAAACATGAGTTCAAAAACTGAGAATTACAAACTGACATTTATCGATCCCGGTCAGGCAGATGCTGTCAACACTGCGCTGCTCGACTGGTTTGCCGGAGAAAAACGTGATCTGCCGTTCCGCAAACAGCACGATCCCTATAAAATCTGGATTTCGGAAATTATGGCCCAGCAGACACGCATGGAAACCCTGATCCCCTATTATCAGCGTTTCGTCAGCGCCTTCCCGGATGTCCAGTCCCTGGCACAGGCAGCAGAAGATGACGTTCTGAAAGCCTGGGAAGGACTGGGCTATTACAGCCGTGCCAGAAATCTTCAGAAGGCCGCCCGGGAAATTGCAGCCCTCGGTGCTTTCCCGGCACATTATACAGATCTGGTCAAGCTGCCGGGAATCGGTCCCTACACTGCCGGAGCCATTGCCAGCATCGCCTTTAACGAAAAAGTCCCGGCAGTCGACGGAAATGTACTGCGGGTCATGAGCCGGATTTACGGGTCGGAACGGGATATCGCCGATCTCAAAACAAGAAAACTGCTGACAGAGGAGCTCTCGGAAACCATGCCGGACCAGGCCGCCGACTACAACGAATCACTGATGGAACTGGGTGCACTGGTCTGCATCCCGAAAAGTCCAAAATGTATGATCTGCCCGGTGCAGGCGTACTGCACCGCATTTGAAAGCGGACGAACCGCTGTTCTGCCCGTAAAAGCGCCCAAAAAGAAGCCGCGGATTATCCGTCAGCAGGCTTTTATTATCGAGTCCGGGGGCGGCACCGCCGGGATCAAGGCAGAACCGCATATCATGCTTGAAAAACGTCCGGCCGATGTTCTGCTCTCCGGTCTGTACGGGCTGCCGCTTGTTGCCGATGATGATCCGGATCGTGAGAAACAGATCCAAAGCCTGACTAAAGGACAAGCCGTAACGGTTCTCGGGAACAGCCGCCACGTTTTTACCCATATAATCTGGGAAACACAGGTCTGCCTGGTCAGACCCGAACCAGATGATCCCGCCGTTTCAAAGCAGCAGGTAGCCGAAAACAATCAGGAAACCGCTTATACTGCCGGAAATTCTGCAAGCTCTGAACAACCGGAAAACGACAGATTTGAAGCAGCTGTCAATGCTCTTGATGAAGTGGCGCTGCCCACTGCATTCAAAAAAATGCTCGGACTCTATCTGAAATGACAGGTCCGGGCATTTTTTATTCTCTGTTTTATACTGAGTGTTAATCTCGCATCATTTACCGGATGCCAGCAGCACAAGCATTTTTTATTTCTTAATTGTTATTCTTTGATTTTGTATTCTGATTTTTCGTTCATTTCTTTTATTCACTTATTTACGGATCAGCCGGTAGCCGATGCCGATATGCGTCTGGATAAACTGCGGTCTGGAAGGATCGGGTTCAATTTTCTTCCGCAGAGAGGCCATATATACCCGCAGGGAAGCTACATCATTTTCAGTGGCACTTCCCCAGATTTTTTCTGTAATAAAGGAATGGGTCAGGATTTTTCCGCAATTGCGGGCCAGCAGACACAGCAGCCGGTATTCGATTGGAGTCAGATGCAGTTCTGTTCCGTTCATAACCGCGGTGCCGGCAGCATAATCTATACTGAGTCCGTCGTTGTGAAAGACGGTTTCTTCCTGAACGGAACCGCTGTAGTTAAGACGTCTGAAAGTTCCGCGCAGCCTTGCCAGCAGTTCATCGACAGAAAAAGGCTTGGTCAGATAATCATCTGCACCGGCATCCAGTGCGCTGATTTTATCGCTGTCCTCCGTTCTGGCACTGATGACGATAATCGGGGTCTGTGACCAGCTGCGGATTTTTTCGATAATCTCGATCCCGTCAATATCAGGGAGCCCGAGATCGAGCAGGATGACATCGGGATTATGAGATGCTGCTGTGAGAATTGCGCTTTTGCCGTTCTGAACCGGCAGCGGTTTATAATCATGGGTTTCCAGTGTTGTCAGGATCAGGTTTCTGACTGCCCGGTCGTCTTCCACGACCATCACTGTTGGTTTATTCATTCAGTATTACCTCTGCTTCCGGAAGCGTGAACGTAAAGACCGCGCCTTGGGGCTGATTATCGTCCACGCGGATGCTTCCGCCGTGAGCATTAATGATGGACCTGCATAATGCCAGGCCCAGTCCCAGACTGCGGCCGCTGTCCGCCTCCTTATCCGCTGTATAAAACATCTCAAAAATATGCTCTTTGTCACTGTCCGAGATTCCGTTTCCATTGTCTGCAACAGAGACAACTGCGTTCTTCCCTTCTTCCCGGACACTCACGGTAATCTGCGAGCCGTCCGGCGTGTACTTCAAAGCGTTATCGGTCAGGTTGATGATGACCTGCATGATAAGCCTGGCATCCATACGCGCCATCAGCGTACCGTTTTCCGGCTCGAAAACAATCTGATGATGCCCGTAACGGTCTCTGACATGAGACAGCGCTTCTGCCGCAACATCATCCAGAAGCTCGGGCTGCAGATTGAGCCGCATACTGCCGTCTTCGATTCTGGTAACCGAGAGCAGATTCTCGACAATTGAAATCAGCCACAGTGAATCATCATAAATATCCGTATAAAGCTGCTGGCGGTCTGCCTTGGGGATGTGATCGCCTTCTGCAATCAAAATCCCGGCGTTTCCTGATATTGAGGTAAGCGGTGTACGCAGGTCATGCGAGATTGAGCGCAGCAGATTGGCCCGGAGCTGTTCGTTTCTGGCAGCCATTTCCGTCCGTGTTTTCTCACGGAGCGCCTGTTCATTCTCCAGCGCCAGTGCCCCTTCACCAAGAATGGATATCACCAGATTGTTCTCCTCTGTATCCAGCGGTTCTTTCACTTCGATCCCGACTGTTCCGAAAACATGGTCGGCCACCCGCACCGCCAGATACAGGCAGCGGGCGCTGCCCAATGTGTCGGTAGTTGCACCGGCGTGTTTATTATTCCTGAAGGCCCATGTCGCCACAGCAGCTTCGTTATCGTTGATGTAATCATGATCCGGGCGTGCTGAATCTGTTTTAAACAGCATCGGTCTGCCCAGAGCCCCGTCCTTTTCCGGATAGAAAATGACGGTACGGTCCAGCATCCGGCTCAGCTGACTGGAAATGACCTGTTCGATTTCTTCTGCAGAATGTGCGCGTTCCAGCATTTCGCTGGTATCCAGCAGAATCCGGGTCCTGTGAGCATTCTGCGAGGCCTGCAGTGTATATTCTTTGAGACGTCCCACCAGAGAACTGGTAATCAGAGCGGCTGCAAGCATAATCAGAATCGTTACAGGATAGTGCAGATCGTATATTTTAAAGGTATTAAACGGCGGTACAAACAGGTAGTTCAGGGTCAATACGCTTAAAACAGAGGACAGCAGGCTGTAAAAAAAGCCGTTTGTAAAAACCGCTGTCAACAGAACACTCAGAATATAAATGGTGATTTCATTCGCTTCATTGAATCCCGCTTCTCGTACCAGAATACCTATACCGGTCGCCAATGCCAGAAAAGCCAGGCTTATTCCAAAATCCCTGAAGCTGAACCGGAATTTTCTGTCATGAGAGGAAGAAACAGCGATTCTGTTTCTTTCATCAACCGGGATAATAAAAATATCCAGATTAGGAGACAGCTCGGATAACTGATCCACGATCTGAGGTTTGCCGGTCCGCCGGGTGCGGCGTCCGCTCCGGCCCAGCACGACTTTTGAAACTCCGGAGAGTCTGGCAAACTGCGAGATCATAAGCGGTACATCATCCCCGGCAACGGTTTCGATTCTGGCGCCCAGCTGGGTGGCCAGACGGATATTGCCCTGCAGCCGCTTTTCGTCCTGAGCACTCAGTTTACCCGGTCTTTTGATGTACAGGGCCGTAAAATGGGCATGCAGAGCATCTGCCATTCTGGCTGCAGAGCGGATGATTTTCTCATTGGTCGGAGATGAGGAAAGACAGACCAGCAGGTGTTCGTCCGTATAGTAGTCTTCGCTGCCGCTGGTTCTGTTTTTCTCGGTAATCTTGTTCATCCGGTCCGCACAGCGGCGCAGTGCAATCTCGCGCAGTGCATTCAGATTCTTTTCGGTAAAGAATCCTGTCTGCGCCTGTCTGGCCTGATTTTTTCCGTACACCTTTCCTGTTTTCAGACGCTCAATCAGATCCAGGGGTTCTATATCTACCAGCTCCACCTGGTCTGCTTCGTCAAACACTGAATCCTGAATCCGTTCCCGTACTGTCACCCCGGTAATGGAAGCGACAATATCATTCAGGCTCTCGAGATGCTGGACATTCACTGTAGTCCATACGTCGATCCCGGCTTTAAGAAGTTCCTCCACATCCTGACTGCGCTTGGCATGGCGTGAACCCGGCGCATTGGTATGTGCCAGTTCGTCCACCAGGACCAGGGCCGGTCTGCGTGCCAGTGCCGCATCAATATCCGGTTCCGAAAGCGTCATGTTTTTATAGGAATATTCTTTAACAGGGAGCCGGTCCAGTCCGTTTTCCAGACTTTCGGTTTCTGTACGTCCGTGCGGTTCGATATAACCGATCACAACGTCAGTTCCTTTTCTCAATGCCTCGTGGGCATTTTCCAGCATGGTGTAGGTTTTCCCGACTCCTGCAGCATAGCCAAAATATATTTTCAGATGCCCCCGGTGGCCATCCTTCTGTTTCTGATCGATCTGCCGGAGCAGCAGATCCGGGTTCATTCGTTCATTTTCCAACCTGTCTTCCCCCTTTTCAAATGGCCGCAGGCCGGTCTGTGCTTATTATACGTATTCCGGATCTGATTTTCGAATAGCTGAAAAGCGGATTATGATGCTTTTTCCGCGTTTTCAATCAGCAGGTTTACTTTTAGAACATTTACCCGCTGTTCTCCGAAAATGCCCAGGAATTTCGAACTGGTGCACCTGGCAATGAAGGTTCTGATCTGATCTTCCGACAATCCGCTTGCTTTGGCAATTCTCGGAACCTGATAGTCAGCTGCTGCCGGTGAGATGTCTGGATCCAGGCCGCTGCCGGAACCGGTAACCAGATCTACCGGAACAGAGCCGGCAGCATCAGGGTTGGCTGCCTTTATAGCTGCTACCCGTTCGGCAATCAGTTTCTGATATTCTGAAGATGCCGGACTCAGATTAGATGGCTTTGAATACAGCAGCGCATTTCCATTGCTGTCTTTATAAGTCGTTGTATCCAGTTCCATCTGCCGTCCCCAGAGATGGTCGGCCCGGGTATACTGCTGCCCCAGCAGTTCTGAACCATACGTTATCCCGTTTACTGTTATCATACTGCCGTTAGCCTGATACGGAAAGAGCAGCTGTGACATCAGGGTCACAACACCCGTATAGCCGATTCCGCAGATCAGTGTAAAGATCAGGAACATGATTCCTGCTCTGGCAAATGTCGATTGTACTTTCATCATAACCTCGTCATAATCCTGAACAAGCTGTTTTCTCAGTCCTTAAACACCCAGGAAAGTGAGCAGAACATCAAACAGTTTGATAAATATAAACGGTGCTGCAATCCCGCCCAGTCCGTAAATCATCAGATTCCTGGCCAGCAGTTTCCCAGCGGCTTCTTCCCGGTAACGAACACCCTTCAAAGCCAGCGGTATCAGCGCGATAATAACCAGCGCATTGTAAATAATAGCTGACAGAATCGCACTTTCCGGGGAGTGCAGCCCCATAATGTTCAAAGCTGCCAGTCCCGGATACAGTCCGATGAACAGAGCCGGGATGATGGCAAAATATTTGGCAACGTCGTTGGCTATCGAAAAGGTAGTCAGACTTCCCCTGGTCATCAGCAGCTGCTTGCCTATCTTGACGACTTCGATCAGCTTGGTCGGTGAAGAATCAAGATCCACCATGTTGCCGGCTTCCTTGGCCGCCTGCGTGCCTGAATTCATCGCCACGGCAACGTCTGCCTGCGCCAGAGCCGGCGCGTCATTGGTACCGTCTCCTGTCATGGCCACCAGATGACCTTTACGCTGGTAATCCCGGATCAAATCCAGTTTTGCCGATGGTGTGGCTTCTGCCAGGAAGTCATCGACACCGGCTTCAGCGGCAATCGCTGCTGCCGTCATCGGGTTGTCCCCGGTAATCATGATGGTCTTGATGCCCATCCTGCGCATATCTGCGAATTTTTCGCTTACGCCCTGTTTGACAATATCCTTCAGGTAAATAACGCCCAGAATTCTGCCGTCTTTTGCCACGACAAGCGGGGTTCCGCCTTTATCAGCCACACCTTTTATCACCTGCATGCAGGCATCGGAAACGGTGCCGCCGTAGTTTTTAACATAATCAGAAACCGCATCAACTGCGCCTTTCCTGATTTCGCTGCCGGCATAATCGACGCCGCTCATCCGGGTCGTTGCTGAGAACGGAATGAATTTTGCATGAGTGCTGCCCAGATCCCGTTCCCTGAGTCCGAAGTTTTCCTTGGCATAGACAACAATGCTCCGTCCTTCCGGCGTTTCATCGGCCAGAGAGGAAAGCTGGGCTGCATCGGCAAGCTCTTCTATGTCATTGCCATCGACCGGAATAAAATCACTGGCCTGACGGTTACCTAGGGTTATAGTCCCTGTTTTATCCAGCAGCAGAACATCTACATCCCCTGCAGCTTCTATGGCCCGGCCGCTCATTGCCAGTACATTGGCATTGTTAAGCCGGCTCATTCCTGCAATCCCGATCGCGGAGAGCAGGGCTCCGATTGTGGTTGGCGCCAGACAGACCAGCAGGGCCACCAGGGCCGTTACCGATGTAGGATTGACGATCCCTGCCTGTTTTGCAGAAAAGATCGAGTAAGAATACAGAGCCAGGACGACCAGGATAAAAATAATGGAGAGTGCGATCAGAAAGATCTGCAGCGCAATTTCATTCGGAGTTTTCTTTCTGGCCGCTCCTTCTACCATGGCGATCATTTTATCCAGAAAGCTTTCGCCCGGCTGCGCCGTGATCTGGACAATGATTTCATCCGAAAGCACGGTAGTTCCGCCTGTTACCGAGCTCCTGTCGCCGCCGCTTTCACGGATAACCGGAGCAGATTCCCCGGTTATCGCGCTTTCGTCTACTGAGGCGGCTCCGTCCACGACTTCTCCATCGCCGGGAATCTGTTCGCCGGCTGTCACAATCACATAATCGCCCTTATTCAGTTCAGAGGAAACGATCGTTTCGACATTTTCTCTGTCATTGAGATCTTTCAGTCTTCTCGCCTGTACATTGCGCTTGGCGCTGCGCAGGGATTCGGCCTGGGCTTTTCCGCGGCCTTCCGCAATGGCTTCTGCGAAATTTCCGAACAGTACCGTAAACCACAGGACAATGGTAATGGCCAGCGTATAGCTTCCCGGGGCATCGTAGATACCAGACAATGAAGCAGCCCATAAGACCGTGGTCAGGATTGCCGATACATAAACCAGCAGCATAACCGGGTTCTTAACCTGAACCTTTGGATTCAGTTTGAGGACAGCTTCTTTTAACGCACGGCGGAATATTTCCTGATTTGATGCTTTACTCTTCATCACGAACTCCTTAGATGCCGGCACTGAAAAACTCTGCCAGCGGTCCCAGCGCCAGTGCCGGGAAAAAGCTGAGTGCTCCGACCAGCATGATTACAAAAATCAGCAGGAAGATAAACATCCCGCCCGTGGTCGAGAGTGTTCCGGCATTGACAGCCAGTCGTTTCTTTCCGGCCAGACTTCCTGCTACCGCAAGAACGCCTGTCATCGGCAGAAAACGGGTAAACAGCATAACAAGTCCCAGCGACAGATTCAGGAAAACTGTATCTGCATTCAGCCCTGCGAAGGATGATCCGTTATTCCCGCCTGCAGATGAGAAGGCATACAGTATTTCTGAAAAACCGTGGGCTCCGGAATTGGTCAGGCTCGAAGTAATTCCGGGTATCGCAGTGGCGATTCCGCTTCCGACCAGAATTCCGATCGGTGTGGCCAGGCAGACCAGAACGGTCCATTTCATTTCATAGGGCTCGATTTTCTTGCCCAGAAATTCAGGCGTCCGTCCAACCAGCAGTCCTGCTATAAAAACGGTGAGGATGGCAAATGCCAGCATCCCGTACAAGCCGCAGCCAACACCTCCGAAAATAACTTCTCCCAGCTGCATCAGCAGCATCGCAGCCATGCCTGCAAGCGGAGTCAGACTGTCAAGCATACTGTTAACCGAACCGTTTGAAGCAGCGGTTGTAAATGCCGTCCAGACTGATGAAGAAACAATCCCGAAGCGGGTTTCTTTCCCTTCCATGTTGCCGCCTGCCTGACCGTTAGTAGTCAGATTGACCAGACCGTTCTGAGACAGCTGAGCTGTACCTGCCTGTTCACTGATCGCTATAATAAGCAGCGCCATAACCATGACAATCATCATGGCGATAAAAATCGCCCGGCCCTGCTTCATATTCTTAACGTTGCGCCCGAACGTAAAACACAGGGCGGCCGGAATAAGCAGAATGGACAGAACTTCCATCAGATTGGTGAATGGTGTCGGATTTTCAAGTGGATTCGCAGAATTCGTTCCGAAAAATCCGCCTCCGTTGGTCCCCAGCTGTTTAATCGCAATCTGACTGGCTGCCGGACCCATCGGTACAAATGATTCTTCGATGATTCTGGCATTGACCTTTTCTCCGTTAACCGTAACCGTATGACTGGTTTGATCAATGACTGCATCCTGAATGACTTCTCCGGATTCAGTCACAGCCACCGGTTCCATCAGCGCTGCGGTTTTTGCAGCATCAAAATTCTGAACAACACCGCCGGATACCAGAACCAGTGACAGCACCAGACTCAGCGGAAGCAGTATATAAAGGATAATCCGGGTCAGATCTACCCAGAAGTTTCCCAGTGCCGTTGTCCCGGTGCGCATAAAACCGCGGATTACAGCGAAGAGCACAGCGATTCCGGTTGCCGCCGACACAAAATTCTGAACAGTCAGCCCCAGAAACTGAGTCAGGTAACTCATGGTTGACTCGCCGTTATATGCCTGCCAGTTGGTATTGGTCACAAAACTGACGGCGGTGTTAAAGGCGAGGTCCCAGCGGACACCGGAGAGTCCCTGAGGGTTACCCGGCAGCCATCCCTGAAACAACTGCAGCAGAAACAGAAAGATCAGTCCCAGCCCTGAAAAAGACAGGACCGCTGCCAGATACTGCTTCCAGTTCATTTCATCGTGGCTGTCGACATTGACAGCTTTCAGAATGATTCTTTCACAGGGACCGGCAACGCGTGTCATGAAATTCTGTTCTCCGTTCATGACTTTTCCGATATACAGGCCGAGAGGAATCGCCAGCGCGACCAGTATAATCAGATAAATTACATATTCAAAAATAATTGCAGTCACTGTTTGTCACCTCTCATAAGAATATAGAAATAATAAGCAAGCATGCCGGTGAGGCAGGACCCTGCGAGTATTGTTAAAATTGTCATATTCGTTCCCTCCTGAGCGTCAGTCTATTCTCAATTCGATAAAGATCGTATAAAGGGTTTATGAAAAGGCATAAAGATTGTATAAAGATCAGAAGTATTTCAATCAGGGTGGATATCCACATGAAAAAAGACCCTTTCGGGTCCGGTAATACTGTAAAAAAGACAGGAGCAGGCTTTTCAGCCAGATCCTGTCTTTTCTGATTCTTCTTATTAAATTCTGTATTCGATCCAGTCAATCGCATCGGCTATGACTTCATCGTGAATATATTCATTAAATACTTCGTGCATGGCATTGCCGAAGATAAGCATCTGTTTGTCCTTTGACTGAATTTCATTAAAGAACTGGAAGGTATCCTTGGGACTGACCAGTGCATCTTTTTCACCATGCATGAGCAGCACCGGATAGTCGAATGTCGGATTATCTTTCAGCCAGGCTACCCCTTTATTGATTGACTGGCACAGCCCTGCCGTAAAGAACTTGCCGTTAAGCGGGTCGAGTCCGTATGCGTAAACGACATTGGGATCACTGCAGACGCCATCCCCGAGTTCATTCGGAAATTCGGTAAACGGATCCACATCCATTGAAACACCGGAGATCAGGCCGCCGTTGTCACGGGTTAGTCCGCCTGAAATCACGATTCCCCGTATTTTACCCGGATACTTGGTTCCGTAGCAGGCTGCAGCATAACCGCCCATGCTGTGGCCGATCATAAATACATGCAGCTGCGGATTTTCAGTGATGGCAAAATCGGTAATGAAATTAACATCGTCGATAATCTGATCCTTATCAGAATAGAAATAACGCTGTCCGCCGGATTTTCCATGTCCCCGGTGATCAAAACGATAAACCTTGATATTGTGCTCGAGCAGTTTTTCAGTCAGATATTTATAGCGTCCCATATGCTCGCACAATCCGTGAACGATTACAACAACCGCCTTCGGATTTTCAGGTGTATCCACCGTCACAGCCAGTTCCACTCCGTCAAACGACGGAATCATAAATTCCTTCTGCATTACAGTCCCCCTTTTGGCACCTGTCTTCAGTACCTTCTGACTGCATTGTAATTGATATCACAGTCTCTGTAAATGCAATTTCACGCGTTGTCCGTATCCTCTTTTCCGTTACCCAGATGGACCCGATAGGTAAATTTGTCCCCGCGGGCAATACCATCGGTGAATTCTATGATTCGATCGCCTTCCCTGGTAATACGGGTAATCCTGAGACCGGGACTCCCTTCTGTTGTCTCCAGCAGCAGACTCTCCCTGCGGTTAATCAGCACCGGATTGAGAAATTCCTCGGCATCCGAGACCGTAACCTCAAATTCATCACGCATGACATCATAAATACTTGTTTCCAGCAGACGTTCATAGGTCAGTCCTTCAAACCGGTCAAAAGGCAGATAACTGGTCTCCTGCATCACCGGAATCTGATCCGCATAGCGGACCCGGTCAAGCTTATACACCCGTTGCCCCACCGCGATTTCCAGCCGTGCCGCCAGGCTTTCTCCGGCTTCTATCACCTCGAATCCGGTAATTTCAGAGCCGGGTGTCCGTCCCATCTTAATCATTTCTTCTGTAAACGAGTAGAAATGCATCAGATCCTGGCTGATTTTAGCCCGGGCTACATAGTTGCCCTTTCCCTGAATTTTATCGATATAACCGCGCTTTTCCAGCAGTTTCATGGCCAGGCGGACTGTGGTCCGGCTCACGCCATAGCGGATACAGATTTCCCGTTCTGATTCAAGCTTGTCGCCTTTTTCATGCAGCGTTTCTATTTCATCCAGATAACGGTTATAAATCTGAATATAAAGCGGTTCGTCCGAATTCTTATCGAGAACCACAGTTTTGTTGTTTTTCATGACTCCTCCGGTGCATGCTGATGCCGGAATTTTAACACAAAAAAGCTGCTGTTTAAAACAGCAGCAGTTTAATCATCAGAATACTAAATTCGAATTCTCCAGCAGATTTACATTCCTACAGCAGCCAGTCCGGCCTGAGCGACACTCATATCTTCTTCAACGGTTCCGCCGCTTACACCGATACCGCCAATAATCTTTCCATTTTCAAAAATCGGAAAACCGCCGCCAAAGGTAACAATCCTGCAACCGCAGTCTGTTCCCAGTCCGAAGAGCGGACCGCTTTCTTTAGCCGCATCACAAACATCGCTGGTAGGCATCTTTAATGCAGCTGCAGTCCAGGCTTTGTTTTGCGCAATTTCTACACTGGCCAGCAGTGAATCTTCCATACGTTCGTAATAAACCAGAATCCCCGACTTGTCGACCACTGTGATTACACTTGGAACATCGATATCAATCGCTTTCTGTTCCGCGGCAGCCGCCATCTTCTTCGCCATTTCGAGCATTTTTCCAGCTTCAGTCATAGTCAGACCCCCTGTTATTTGTTACGTTCATTATACAATGGGCACGCCTGAACAATGTTGACATCTTTCATGACTATATAGAGATAACCAGTC
>JBMNSG010000056.1:0-12922 GCA_050945075.1 Eubacteriaceae bacterium
GTGTTAGTTACATCAAGGGAACTTTTTAAGAAAGCCCAGGCAGGACACTATGCAATACCAGCAGCAAATTTTATAGATCTGGAGTCTTTAAAATGGCATGTTGAAACAGCAGAAGAACTGGGGTTACCCCTTATACTCGCGTTGGCGGAAAGTCATCTAGGAGAAAATATCAATCTCGAAGATGCAGCATTGATTGGAAAAAAATATGCAGAAGAGGCAACTGTTCCGGTTGTTCTTCACCTGGATCATGGAGAAACACCTGAACTGATCAAAAAAGCAGTCGATCTCGGTTTTACTTCGGTCATGATTGATGCTTCCATGGATGATTTTGAAACGAATGTAAAAAAAACCCGTGAAATTATCAATTATGCTCATCCGCGTGGTGTTGTAGTTGAAGCTGAAATCGGTCATGTAGGTGCGGGGGAAAACTACGAAAATCATGACGAGTGTGATTCCAGGTATACAACTGTGGAAGATGCGGTCAGTTTTATTTCTGAAACAGGCGTAGATTCTCTGGCAATCTCAATCGGTACTGCACATGGAATGTATAAGGGAATACCTGAAATCAATTTTGAACGTCTTACAGAAATATCTGCAGCAACAGACACACCTCTGGTTTTGCATGGCGGGTCTTCATCAGGTGATGATAATCTGCAGCGTTGTGCAACAGGCGGCATCTCAAAAGTAAATATATTTTCAGATTTTCTCGGCGCGGCCATTAAAGAATTGAAGACAGAAAAACCAGATAATTATCTGGATGTAATCAAGGCCTCCAGAACAGGAATGCAACAGTGCCTGCGTCACTACTATAAAGTGTTCGAAACAAAAGCCTGAAATTAATTGCTTAAGAAGAACCATCTGATTATTCGGATACTCAAAAAGATTGACTTGAAAATTGAAGTGTTAACTGGATATCAGATAGTATTTGAATGTAGAATCCTGTAGATAGAAAGACTGCTTTAGAGCAGTCTTTTTTTGTTTGTAACTTTCAGAACAGATAACTGATGGTAAATCAGCCAAGAAAATATTCAAACAAGATAAAATATTACATATGTAATAATCTGATGAAACAAGCTACTCCTGCTGAAAAGAAGCTTACAAATGTAAAACGAATACATTTGATAAATAACTAACATGTTTAAAATTACATATGTAAAAATAAAAAATATAGTTATATTAATAACGAATGTTTGAAGATAACTGTGCAATTGGATGAAAATGTGCTGAAAACGCCGTATAAAGGGTTTTAATGGTGCCTTCCATATAAAAATATAAGTAAATGAATCGATTTGACATTTATCTGAGATGGTTTTATAATTTAGATATCGCAGAAACAAGAGAACAAATGATAACAAAATGTGTTTAGAAGGAGGGGACAGAGGATGTCGCATAATACTTTTTTCTTAATCGTATTCGCACTAATGTGTTTACAAATGTTTTTAGGATTGATCCAAGTTAAACGTTACAGAACAGAGTTAATGAAACTGTCGGGAACCGGAACGATCGGTCTCGGACATCGTAAAGGCACAATCCGGGCGGGTCAGATTCTGATTCTTTCCTACAGTAAAAGTAAAAACAAAATCGTAGACGCGAGAAGAATGGCGGGGTTGACTATATTTGCCAGATTCAAAGAGGCTCCTGAATTGATCGGACTTACACTTGATGAAATCCGCAGCCTTGGTCTTGAAGAAGATTCTCGTCTTTATAAACACAGACGTAAAAAACATCCGTACGATCCCAAGGAGGTCACAAAGAAAAAGGGAGCGGTTATCCAGGCTGTAGAAGCTATTGACAGCAGGCTGGCACTTGAAGCTACGCAGGCAGAAAACAAAAGGAGAATGAAAGAACATCAGAAAAAAACTGAATTAGAAGCCAATGCTGCTGTTTAAGGGGCTGCAGCATTGAATAGGGATTGAATGAAAAGCGAAAAGCTTTCAGGATAAGATTCACAACAATATTTTAAGGAGGGTTTTATGGAATTCTTATCGAACCTCGCAACCGGTTTTATCGGTCTGTTTTCAGCCGGAGGCGAACAATTTACGGGATACATCACAGGGATTATCCCGACACTGGTTTGTCTGATTACGTTTGTAAATGCACTAGTCGCCATCATAGGTAAAGACAAAGTCGACAAATTCGGTCTCGCCTGCAGCAAGAACATGATTCTGAGATACACGCTGCTTCCGTTTCTGGCCCTGTTCTTTCTGACAAATCCGATGTGCTACACACTGGGAAGATTTATGGAAGAAAAGTATAAACCGGCTTTTTACGACGCGACAGTTTCTTTCTGTCACCCTATTACAGGTTTGTTCCCGCATGCTAACGCAGGCGAATATTTCGTCTACGGTGGTATCGCAGCTGGTCTGACAACATTGGGTAAAGATCTTGGCCCGCTGGCAGTTCGCTATTTCCTGGTAGGCCTTGTGGTTATTTTGATCCGCGGCATAATCTGTCAGGGACTGACAGTTCGTTTTATGACCAGAAAGGAAGCCAAATAAATGTATAAAGCAGTAAAAATCACACAGGGCGCCGGCGGATGGGGTGGCCCGCTGATCATAGAACCGACTGAAAAGAGAAATAAGATTGTATCGATTACCGGCGGCGGGATTGATGCGGTAACAAAAAGAATTGCAGAACTCACAGGTGCTGAAGCCGTTGATGGCTTCTCCACAGGTATTCCGGATGATGAATATGCAGTGGCAGTAGTCGACTGCGGCGGAACGGCCAGATGTGGCGTTTATCCTAAAAAAGGTATTTATACTGTCAATTTGATGCCGGTTGGACAGAGCGGACCTCTGGCAGCTTTCATTAAACCTGATATTTACGTTTCAGGTGTCAAGCCGGATGATGTTCAACTGGCAGATGCTTCTGAAGCAGAAGCTGCTGCACAGATGCAACCGGCAAAAACAGATACTTCAAAAGAAGAGCTGCAGTATAAGGCGGATGCTCCGGGTTCAGACGAAAAGCAGAGCTTTATCGTACGGCTGGGTAAAAGTGTCGGCGGAGTAGTAGGCAAGCTCTTTCAGGCAGGTCGCGATACCATCGATATGGTAATCAGGAATATCCTTCCTTTTATGGCTTTCGTTGCCATGATTATCGGGATTATCAACGGAACTGGACTTGGTGGCTGGATTGCCCAGACCATCTCTCCGATGGCTAATAACATCTGGGGATTGCTGATTGTCTGTATCATCTGTGCAATTCCTGTTATCTCACCACTTATCGGGCCAGGAGCTGTAATTGCACAGGTTGTCGGTGTGTTGATCGGTCAGCAGATCGGTGTTGGCGCCATCAATCCGTCACTTGCTCTTCCTGCATTGTTCGCAATTGACGCGCAGGTTGGATGTGACTTTGTTCCTGTCGGTCTGTCACTTGGTGAAGCAGAACCGTCGACAATTGATGCCGGTGTTCCCGCTGTTTTGTTTGAAAGACTGCTTACAGGGCCTATAGCCGTTATTCTGGCTTATATCTGCAGCATCGGCCTTTATTGATAACAGATTCGAATTCATTCTATGCAGACTCCCTTTGGTCTGATTCTGATGAATTCAGTCTAAATCAGGCCGGGAGCGGCAGACTTAAGAAAGTGTTTTACGCAAATCGGAGAGGAGAATATGGATTATAAAAGCACAGTAAAAGGTATTGGCCCGCTTGTTCCGGACCTAGCCAGAGAAGGCAACATTGTCATCGTTTTTGACGAAAATGCACCGGCAGAACTTGCTGAAATGGCAATTCTGCACACACACTGTAACCTTGACCAGGACGTCAGTGTGGGTGATGTGATTCTTTTAGGCAATGGTGAATTTGTAGTGACGGCTGTCGGTGATGAAGCCAACCATACTCTCCGGAAAATGGGACACTGCACATTTAAATTCACTGGACAGGACAAGGTTGACTTGCCCGGCCAGATGGAACTGGCCGGAGATCTACCAGAAGTCAAAGCAGGCGATCCTTTCCAGATTCTGTTTACCTGAACAGAAAGTCGTATTTAGTATTGTTTTCACCAGCCAATCTTATGATTGACTTCATAATAATTACAGAAAAGAAAGAGGTAATTCAATGATTAACATGAGCGTCAAGCTGCAGAAACTTGAAGATGAAGGAAAACCGATTAAAGCAAGCATCGTAGGTGCCGGCCAGATGGGATGTGGTATGGCTGCACAGATGACAACAATGAAAGGGATGGAACCAGTTGTAGTCGTTGATATCAATCTTGATCATGCCAAACAGGCTTATCTGGATTCCGGTTATAAAGAAGGCGTTGATTTTGTAGAAGCCTCCACAGTCGAAGAAGCAAACAAGCTGCTTGCAGAAGGTAAATATATTGTTACCTCTAATAATGAAATAGCGACAAAATGCGATATTATCGACTGTGCAGTAGATGCTACCGGTGTTCCGGAAGTAGGCGCTAAGGTTGCTGTTGATGCGATTAATGCTGGTAAGCACATCTGCATGCTCAACGTTGAAACAGATGTTTGTATCGGACATATCCTCTACAAAATGGCTAACAACGCAGGCGTTGTTTATACGGGTTCTGCAGGTGATGAACCGGGTGCTGTAATTGAAATGTACGATTATGCAAAAGGCCTCGGCTTTGATGTCAAGGTAGTCGGAAAAGGCAAGAACAATCCGGTTATCCTGGACTGCACACCGGAATCTGTTGCGGAAATTGCAAAACAGAAGGGCGCATCTCCGAAGATGATCTGTGCCTTTAAAGATGGGACTAAGACCATGGTCGAAATGACCGCTATGGCAAATGCAACAGGCTTCAAACCGGATATTATCGGTGCTCACGGTGCCGAAAGTGATGTTAAACATCTGAATGATGTCCTGAGTCTAAAGAGCGAAGGCCGCGGCGGCGTACTGGACAACTATGGTGTTATTGAATACATCAACGGAGTAGCACCAGGCGTATTCGTTATCATTGGAACTGATCAGCCGGATATCGCAGCAGAACTGACATATCTGAGCATGGGCCCAGGACCAAATTACACATTATACAGACCTTATCATCTGACTTCTCTGGAAACACCAATGTCTGTTGCAAAAGCAGTTATTGATCACGAACCGACAATCGTTCCCCGTGCCGGCCGTGTTGCAGAAACAATTGCCGTAGCCAAGAAGGATCTGAAGGCTGGTGACATGCTTGATGGAATCGGTGGATTCACAGTTCGCGGAACGTTCATGTCTGCAGAAGATGCCGATGCTAAAAATGCACTGCCAATGGGTCTGATCAATAAAAAGACAAAGATGCTCAAAGACGTCGCTATGGGTGAAGTCATCACTTATGATGACATTGCGCTTGACCAGGATTCGCTGATTGTTCAGCTGAGAAAAATACAGGACGAACTTTTCATCTAACGTCTTGCGGACAAAGACAGGAAGTAGTGAAATGTTCTCAAAACAAGTAACAGTCATTAATCCGACAGGGCTGCATGCCCGCCCTGTCGCTGAATTTTGCAAAGCGGCAAATGAATACAATTCAAATATTACGATTCGCAGAGCCGAACAGGAAAAACTCGGAAACGCTAAATCAGTATTATCAGTAATGTGTCTGGGACTCGGCCAGGGGACACTGGTGGAAGTAGCAGCCGAAGGTGACGACGAAAAGGAAGCTGTGGAAAGATTAACGGCATTAATTGACACAGGTTTCGGAGAAGTCTGACAGATACGACATTGATAGACCTCCTTCATTCAGATCCTGCACAGATCTGATCTCTCTCGCGGCTCCGTTAAACGGAGCCGTTTTTTATTAGAATTTATTCAAAAGAAGCCTGTTCTGCGATTAACAGAAAATAAATGATCCAGTTTGAACTGGGTGTAGAAATGGAAGACAGAAATGCCAAAAATACGATCACCGTTTTTAATTGTTAACCCGAAATCATATTTATACGGTAAGGAAAGTTTGAAGCTGGCCAAAGCAGCAGATCAGGCTGCAGTCGAAACCGGAGTACAGATGATGTTTACCTGTCCTTATGCGGATATTCGATATATAAAGGAAAACACTGAAAATATCATTGTTACAGCTCAAAGTATGGAATCTCTGAAACCCGGACGTGGTATGGGCCATATCTTGCCGGAATCTTTGAAAGAAGCAGGTGCAGAAGCCGTATTCTTAAATCATGCAGAATATCCGCTTACGCTGGCAGAACTGTATGCGGTGATTAAACGCGCACGTGAGCTGGGAATGGCAACGGTTGTCTGTGCCGATTCAGTCGTTGAAGGGACAGCTGTTGCTCAGCTGGGACCAGATATTCTTCTATGTGAACCGACTGATTTGATCGGAACCGGAAAAGTAGCGGATGACAGTTATACTGTTGAAGTAGTTGAACGGATTCATCGCATAGATCCTGAGATCCTGATCATGATCGCTTCCGGCGTCAGCACCGCGGAGGATGTCTACAATGTAATCAGGCTGGGGGCGGACGGAACTGGTGCAACCAGCGGAATCCTGAATGCACCTGACCCATGTGAACGAGTCATGGAAATGGCGAAAGCTATGGCCAGAGCGGATCAGGAAAACAGAAATGAAGGGAAATAAGCGAAATGAAAGTTTACAAAGAGCAACTGACATTACAATCGCATGGTGGGACACCTACTTATATTAATATTACACCTCAGGTACGTAAAGCAATTAAGGACAGCGGAATCCAGGAAGGAATCTGTACGGTAATTTCGCCACATACCACCTGTTCAGTTTTTTTTGAAGAATTTGTTCACGATTATAACGAAAACGGAGATGAATACTTACAGGAAGATTTGAATGATGTTCTGAAAAAAATTATACCAGATCAGGTTTCAGCAGATCAGTATCACTATCCGGGACCAGCGCATTATGCAGCTGTAGAATCTTGGCCGGATGCGGAAGCGTATCTACCGGGAGGAGATAAGACAGCTTTATTTAATGGAGATGCCCATCTGAAAGCCACGATTTTAGGATCTTCAGAAACATTTGAGGTTGCTGGCGGTGATCTTGGTGTCGGGGTAACAGGTTATGTATATTTTGTAGACTTTGACAGGACCCGTTCCAGAAGCAGAAAATGCAAAGTAATTGTAATGGGAGAATAAACTTACTCTTGCATTGCAATGCCTGACAGCGTTAAAATACAATCCGAATGAAAAGAACGATATGAAGCCGAACCATTTTCGATTCGGCTTTTTTTATTGAATCCATAAGAAAATCTTTAGTTAATTCTATAGCGAAATGGTTTTTGGTTTCATAATTTTGCTAAATCGGTTAAAATTAGATTGAAAATAGTATCTTTTTGGTACTATACAGATTATGTTTTGTTGATTGAATCACGCGCAGCATCCGGAGGAAAACATGGGAAAGGACTGTAAAATTTTAAATATAGCCAGAATTACGACAGTACTGTCTCTGCTGCTGTTGTTTCTGGTATTGCTTTTTCCGTTAATGCCCGGAAATACAGTCCGGGCGCTTCAGAATAATCAGCCCGAAGTACAGGTCCGGGATG
The DNA here is from genome assembly GCA_050945075.1 of Eubacteriaceae bacterium. Classification (GTDB taxonomy): domain Bacteria; phylum Bacillota; class Clostridia; order Eubacteriales; family Eubacteriaceae; genus UBA7485. Next base: position 7,473 of record JBMNSG010000056.1, read on the forward strand.
TGAATCTGAACAATAGCGGTGTTATTGCCGGCTTCAATTCCGACACATCAGACAGTAATGCTTCCCAAAACGGAACTTCTCTTTCCGTGAATGTTAATTCGGTTTTGTTTACGACTGCTTCTGATTACAACAAAGGTGATTTTGCACCGGTTGGAAGCGATCATGTTGGAACCAGCTGGGATCTGACGCTTACCGATAAAAATTCCGGTCTGCAGGCTTCACGTATCGGCGACGGAGTCATAAATGACGGAGATGTTGTATCGGTGTCAGTCACGGATCTGGGTTTGTCTACAGCGCAGTACAATCATATTACGGGCCTTTTGATTGACAGAAGCGGTTCGGTTGCAGCCTATGGTTTTGGCACACATACTGGTAAAAGCACGGGCCTGACCGGGACATGGGATTTTACCATACCTGAGAATCTGAACGAAGGTGATTATGTCATGCTCATCTTTGCAGAAGACAGCAGTCCCAAGTCGGATAATGAAAACAGAACGGATACTGCGTCGGAACCGGTGCAGATTGTCTTGACAATTGCCGATAAGCTCATCGAAACGGCAGAGATCACCGATGTAGCCGTTCCGAAAGCAGGAGAAACAGTCAATAACAGTGCCAAAGCTTCCGGAACCGGACTGGAGTCTTCGGAGGCTACCGTGAGCTGGGATCCGGAACCAACCGAAAACAAGTTTGATTCGAACGTCGCCTATACAGCAGCGATAAGTCTGAAAGCGGATCAGGGGTATTCATTCAGCGACAACGTTACTGCAACTGTGAACGGCTCGCCGGCAAGCACAGTCATCATCAATTCAGACGGTACGCTTACTGTCCGCAACAGTTTCACGCAGACAAAGAGCCTGTCGGCGTCAGATCCCGACAGTCAGACAGAAATCATCCAGAATCAGGGAAATAAACAGATGCTGTCAGCCGGTATTCAGGCTAATCCTGCAGGATCGGTAACACTGGTAATTCTGATTCTCGGAATTATCGTGGGTGTATTTGCCTGGCAGCTCTTCAGAAAGAACTGAACATAAAGGATTATTGATTAGATAGGATCAGGAAGAAGAAACAGTCAGACTCTGGCCCGGTTCTTGACGGAGTCTGAAAATCCTGCTAAACTGATAATCGTTCATCGGAGGACGCTAAAAACGGCCGGATAAGATGGCATGGAAACATGCAGTCTTATCCGGCCTTTTTTTTTGAATTCTGGCTTTGTGTGCTTTGAATGCTCAGGGAGTCTTGACCAGTGGCTGATTATCCGGCAGGCCGTTCAACATGTTTACATGACAGAATTATTGTGTAACGGAAATCCAAAATGCAGGCTATACAGGTACATGAAGACGGGACTAAAATAGAAATATCAGGAAGGAATACTATATGACTGAAAATAAATCATTTACACAGGGACCGATTCTGGGGCCCCTTATGAAATTTGCTCTCCCGGTGCTGGCAGCGCTCATTCTGCAGGCGATGTATGGCGCTGTAGACCTGCTGATTGTGGGGCAGTTCGGAAGTGCGGCTGATGTCTCGGCTGTTTCCAACGGCAGCCAGATTATGCAGTTTGTCACCTCGGTGATTGTGGGAACCTCAATGGGAACCACGATTCTGCTGGGGCAGCGGATTGGCGAAGGACGCAGCAGGGAGGCCGGTGGGGTAGTCGGATCCTCTATCTGCCTGTTCGCGGCCATGACACTGGTGGTTATGGTACTGTTTATCACCTTTGCCAGAAATATCGCAACGCTCATTCAGGTGCCGGCGGAAGCGGTCGACCAGGCTGTTTATTATGTCAGGATCTGTTCAGCAGGTGCGGTCTTCATTTCTGCCTACAATGTGTTCGGCAGTATTTTCCGCGGTCTCGGTGATTCCAAAACACCGCTGATTACTGTAGCTATTGCCTGTGTAATTAACATTGTCGGGGATTTGTGGCTGGTGGGCGGTCTGGGAATGCGGGCTTCCGGAGCAGCAATTGCAACAGTTGCCGCGCAGGCGATCAGTGTGCTGATTTCGCTGTATATGATCCGGAAAAACGGGAATCTTCCCTTTGAATTCCACCGCGCGGATATCCGCTGGAATAAAATGCTGATCGGCCAGATCACCCGGCTTGGTTTCCCGATTGCCCTTCAGGACGGACTGGTCAGTATTTCGTTCATATTTATCAACACCATTGTCAATTCACTGGGCGTAGTGGCTTCTGCCGGTGTGGGTGTGGCCGAAAAACTGTGCACGTTTATTCTGCTGGTTCCCAGTGCCTATATGCAGAGTCTGTCCGCTTTTGTAGCCCAGAATGTGGGAGCCGGCGAAATAAAGAGAGCCCGGAAGTCCATGTTATATGCGATGGCGACTTCACTGGCCTTTGGAATTGTAATGGCTGCTTTTGTATTCTGGCGCGGCGACCTGCTGGCGGGACTGTTTTCCAAAGAAACGGATGTCATTATGGCTGCCTGGGAGTATTTGAAAGCTTATGCCCTGGATACGCTGCTGGTTTCGTTCCTGTTCTGTTATGTCGGTTATTTTAACGGGGTCGGACGGACACGTCTGGTTATGATTCAGGGGATTGCCGGCGCATTTCTGGTCCGCATCCCGTTTACTTACATCTTTTCGAAGGTACAGCCGGTGTCTCTGTTCCGGATCGGTCTGGCGATTCCGATGTCGACCGTGATTCAGATTATTATCTGTACCTGCTATTATTTATGGCTGAAGAAGCACAGTGAAAAACTGGAGCTTGTCTGAAAAAAGCCGGATCCGAACAGGGATCCGGCCTTTTTTAATTTGCGGCTGCCTGCAGCGCAGCCGGGATAGTCGATTCGAGAATAAGCATGACGTAATCGATGATTCTGTTTTTATCCAGTTTTCCCGGTGTTTTCAATCCTTCCACCAGCATGCCTGCCAGAGCTTCGGTACAGTAGCTGCAAAGAAAGGACTTATAATCATCGGGAACCGATATACCGAGATGCTGCTCATCTCGTTCGATCTGGGTGAGGATTACTTTATTGAAGTCATCATAGAAATAATTTTTAATCGCGTCTCTTCCCATGGAATCATAAACGCAGTTCAGGATATGTTTGTTCTCTTCTATATAAGTGAGGATATAACGAATGGCTCCGCGCGGATCTTCCCACAGGTCATTGTTATCCAAAACTTCGACAGTGTCCTGCTTGAGCATCCACCGCAGCAGATCGTACAGATCTTCAAAATGGTAGTAAAATGTTTTTCTATTAATTCCGCAGTCGGCGACAATTTCGCTGACTGTTATTTTATTAAGTGGTTTTTTTTCAAGTGCTTTGCGCAAGGATTCCGCAATAATGTTTTTAGTCAATGAAGAACTCATGTAATTTACATCCAACTTTCTGAAAACAGGCCGACAATTTACAACAAGTGTCCATTTATGCCACAGATTTGTAAAATTGATGGTTAAATTAACAGTATGTTAAGTTTAGACTTGTTTCAGAAGAGAAATCATCAATGAAGATTTTTCAGAAAAGAACAGCCACTGAAGATTTACCGAATTTGAAACAAGGATCCCTATGAAAAGATTTTACCAGAAGATAACGCATCATCCAAAAACAGTCATCTTGATTTTTATCGTTGCAGCGGTATTTTCACTGATTTGCAAGCAGTTTATCAATGTCGACTACGACATGAACCATTATCTGCCTGAAGACAGTGCATCGACTACGGCCATTAACGTCATGGAGGACCAGTTTGACGGCGGCATTCCCAATGCCCGGGTTATGCTCAGCAATGTCACCACGGCGCAGGCTCTGGAATTCAAAGACAAACTGAAAAGCATTGACGGAGTAACGGATGTTACCTGGCTGGATGATTCGGAAGACATGTCGGTTCCGATCGAAACCATGGACCAGAGTGTTGTCGAAAATTATTACAAAGACGGTGATGCTCTGTTTACAGTTACCATGTCTGAAGACAAACGGATCGATGCCACCAATGCCATCAAGGCAATGCTTGGTGATGACGATGCGATCACAGGCTCTGCTGTAACCATGGCGGTTGCCACGACCAATACGGTTACGGAAATTTCCAGGATCGTCATCTTTGCGGTAGCGTTCGTACTGCTGGTGCTGGTTCTCACGACCAGTTCATGGGTGGAACCTTTTACGATTCTGCTGGGACTTGGCGTTGCCATCGCCATCAATGCCGGAACAAATCTGATTTTCGGGACCATCTCTTTTGTCACCAATGCAGCCGGCAGTATCCTGCAGCTCGGGGTTTCGCTTGATTACTCGGTATTCCTGCTGCACCGTTTTAACGAAATGCGCAGAGCGGATCCGCAAAAGGATGTCCGCGAGGTTATGACGGATGCACTGCTTAAATCCGAGGGTTCGATTCTGGCATCCGGACTGACGACTGTCATCGGCTTTCTGGCTCTGTGTCTGATGCGGTTCCGCATTGGTCCTGACCTGGGGCTGGCACTGGCAAAGGGGATCGCCATCAGCCTGATTACAGCCTTTACCTTCATGCCTGCACTGATGATCGTTACTTCACGGCTGGCGGATAAATACCGGCACAAGAAATTCGTGCCCAGCTTTAACAAGTTCGGTAGATTTGTCTGCAAAATCATGTTCCCGATGGTCATCGTCTTTGCGATTGTCACGGTTCCGGCCTACCTGGCCTCCAACAGCAACAGCTATTATTACGGGGCCTCACATATCTTCGGGACCCAGACCCGGCTCGGACAGGATACTGAAAAAATTGAAAATATCTTCGGTAAGAAAGATACTTACGTGCTGATGGTGCCGAAAGGGGATCTGGCAAAGGAAACAGAGCTTTCAAACGCACTGCATCAGATTCCGGAGGTTTCGGACATCATCTCCTATGTTGATAATGCCGGCGCCTCGGTTCCGTACGAATATGTGGATTCGGATACACTATCCAAGCTCGAGTCCAATGATTACAGCCGTATGGTACTGACGGTCAATGCCGATTATGAAGGGGCGGAAACCTTCAGCCTGGTCAAGACCATCCGCAGCACGGCGGATCAGTATTATCCGGGGACCTGGTATCTGGCAGGCGAAGGCGTCAGCACCTATGACCTGATGGATACTGTTACCAATGATATGGTCAGCGTGAATCTGATCGCCATCGGCGCGGTGGCACTGGTCCTGATCCTGACCATGAAGAACATTTCCCTGCCGATAATCCTGGTACTGTCAATCGAATCTGCGATCTGGCTCAATGTAGCCACACCTTATTTTGCGGGCTATACAGTCTTTTATATCGCTTATCTGATCATCAGCTCCATTCAGCTGGGGGCGACGGTCGACTATGCCATTCTGTTTACCGACCGTTACCGGGAATTCAGAGAGACTTACGACAAGAAAGAGGCCGTCCGGCAGACGGTTTCCGCAACCGCTGTATCGATTATGACATCGGCCAGCGTGCTGACAGTCGTCGGATTCCTGATGGGAATGATTTCCACACATGGCCTGATATCC
>JBMNSG010000057.1:0-12778 GCA_050945075.1 Eubacteriaceae bacterium
CCAGCATAAATTTCATCTGAACCCGGACGTCCATAAGGTGCAACTTCTATGACTTTATGATCCCAGATCATTTCTGCATGACATCTGGATTCTAATGGTTTGCCGCACATAGCATAGGCCGTGAGAAATGCCGGATGGGCATGAACCACTCCGCCAATATTATCGCGCATTCCATACACTGCCCTGTGCATTTTCAGTTCGGAGGATGGCGTGTAAATACCGGAAACCTGATTACCTTCTTCGTCAATGACACAGATTTTGTCCGGAGTCAGTGTTACTTTACTTTTCCCGGAAGGGGTGATGTACAAATATCCATCTCGTTTGATGGAGACATTTCCTTCAAAGGCATTGACCAGTCCTTTATCATCCAGTCTTCTGGCCACATCGATAACTTCCTGAATAGCATATAAATCAATTGACATTTTTATTTCCTCTCTTATTTACTGATTATTTTCCACATACTCCCGCATGTAATGCACACTGTTGACAAAACGCCATGTGTTCACAAACATCCGGTAAGCATCCTGAGAATGGTCTTCATAAAAAACAAAATCTGTAATGACTTTCATCGCACCGATAATCATCATAATCGGCAGAAATTTAGTTTCTGCCTCATTAAGCGGACCCAGGGGACAGTTCCGCTCAATCATAGTCCGGTTATAGACATTCACGAAGCGATCCAGTTTATCAAATGGAACATAACCCCAGTTTTCCGTATCCCATGAGGCGAGTACCTGATATCCCATCCAGGCAATATCGTAAAGACGATAATCCGTGTTGACCCAGTCCAGATCAAATACAGCGATGACTTTATCGTTCTCATCAAACATCACATTGCCAGGATTCAAATCCTTGTGATTGATACACATTTTGAGGTCCTTTTGGTATATAGCCAGTTCTTTTCCACAAAAATCAGCTACATTTACCAGATAAGAAACTTCTTTTTCAAAATATCCGGTAAACCGGTCGTAAATTTTTTCCTGCTTCTTTTGTTCCAACGCAAGCGGTAAAAGTTCTTTCCATTCTTCAAACTGGGTTTCCAGTGGAGACTCTCTGCGTCCACTTCCCTCCGGACCTTCAAAACCATAAGCCCATGCCTGAAATTTCGCGGTGATTTCCGCACAGGAATCCAGAGCTGTATCAGAAAGGTCGTTAAACTCCCAGGAGTAAGGCTCTTCACCGGAAATAACGTTGAACACCGCATAGAAGTTTTCCTGTCCGTTAAATTCTTTCCTCACCCAGGTCAGGCCGCTTTTAGCGGGAATGGGCTGCATCGTTTGCATTTCCCCATTGACATTATCGTGAAAGTATTTTTCAAAAGCATGTTCGTAAATAATCTCCTGTTCCTGCTCGGCAATATTATATTGACGCACATACCAGTCTTTTTCGGTACCGTTTTGAGATGCAGTAGCTATAAAACTATTATTGGTGTCACCTGCTTTGATAGCAGATACTGAAACCCATGTCCCCGCTTCATAGTTTTCTGACAGCAATTCTTTTACAAATTCCGCCAATTCTTTCATTGTCCCAATCCCCTTATCCCCATTTTTATTTTTCAGGTTACTGATTTGTCAGAACGATATCAACACCGGTATCCAGGATATTTTCGATAACGACCTTCCCCACAAAAAACGGGGGCTTTGCAACAGTTTTGCGTATGATCTCCATGGCTTCAAATATTTTTTCTTTTGGAAGAGGACTGTTTGAGCGTACGGCAATAATAGGACAGCTGTAATCCTCTGCTTTAACTGTAGTGGCCAGCGTTCTTTTGGGAGCTATGTACTCATTTTCCGCATATTCTTTCCCACGCTTACAAGTAAAACCGGTTATTTCACTAACAGATTTTCCGTCTCCTTTAACGTTGATATGGCAGCTCGACGGGCAAATGACACAAATTACTTCCTTTTCAATCATATTCTGGACTCCTTGCTTTTTGACACATTTACAATAATTTCACCGCCCGTCAGCTTGTTCAGCTGTTCTGCAGGAATCTGAATGCGTTCAATTTCGCCGGGATTGACAAACTTTTTCTTAGCACTGTAAAGCAACTCGTCGCCGCATCTGGCTTCTATCCTTACAGAATTGGTTGGATCTGTAACACGAAAATAGAGTTTTACATTATCTTCTACCATACCGGCTTCAATCATCTGCGGTACCATGTACCGTACAAGATTTCCGGGTTTTACCGGAATTGAGACCGCCTTGTCGTCCGTCTGTCTTTTAATATATTTAGCGGCATAGATACCGGCAATTTCACTTTCGGAGGAAACATTATCAACCAAATCGTTTACATGAACCACATTGCCACAGGCAAAAATTCCTGGAACATCTGTCATCATAGTATTGTCTACAAAAGGTCCTTTGGTAACAGGATCGAGTAACACCCCGGCTGATTTGGAAACTTCGTTTTCAGGAATCAATCCCACTGACAACAATACCGTGTCGCAGGGAATATCGAATTCTGTTCCGGGAATAGGCTGTCTTCTCTCATCTACTTTCGCTACTGTGACTTTTTCCACCCGTTTTTTTCCGTCCACATCGACGACGGTATGACTGAGATAAAGAGGAATGCCAAAGTCATCCAGGCACTGGACACGATTTCTAGTCAAACCAGCCAGATAAGGCATCACTTCCACAACTGCCTTTACTTTCGCGCCTTCCAGCGTCATGCGCCGGGCCATTATCATTCCGATATCGCCTGAACCGACAATCACGATTTCCTTTCCGACGATGTGATTTTGCACATTACAGAATCGCTGAGCCGTACCAGCGGTGTAAATACCAGCCGGTCGGGAACCGGGAATCACGATTTGGGCACGAGTACGCTCCCGACAGCCCATGGCCAGAATAATGGCACCTGCTTTAATGAGTACAGCACCCGTTTTATTAGCGGCATGAATGAGTTTTTCCGGTCCATCAATACTTAATACCATGGTATCAAGCAGCATTTCTATACCGAGCTGCTCGCAGACTTCGATAAACCGATTCGCGTATTCAGGTCCCGCCAGCTCTTCGCCAAAATACTTCAATCCAAAACCGGTATGGATGCATTGCTCCAGAATCCCGCCAGGACGGAAATCCCGCTCGATCAGCACCACTTTTTCCGCGCCTTCTTTTTTTGCCGCCGCAGCAGCGGCAAGACCCGCAGGGCCCGCACCGATGACCGCCACATCCACATACTGTTCGCTCATCTTATTAACCTCATTCCTTATTCACTCGGACAAGCATCTCCGAGCCCTTTTCATTTTTGCAGATTTCTTCTTCTGTTACACCAAGTTCCCGGGCCAGAATTTCCACGACTCTGGGGCCGCAAAAACCGCCCTGACAACGTCCCATTCCAGCTCGCAGACGACGTTTTATAGCATCGACTGAGCGTGCTCCAGGTCCTTTGTGAATGGCTTCGACAATTTCACCCTCTGTAACTGTTTCACAGCGACAGATTACATTGCCGTATTGAGGATTGGCTTTAATGGCTTTATCACGCTCTGACTCTGTCATCGATGCAAAGCGCTTGATTGCCTTGCGGGTGGGATTCCAGTTTTCTTTTTCAATCAGTGGTAAACCTTCATCATCCAGAATTTCTGCAACATACTTGGCAACACCTGGAGCACCACTAATTCCCTGATTGATTCCCACGGCTTCGATATATCCCTTGCAACCATCAACAGCCCGGATTCTCCAATCGGTTTTAGGATAGATAGCAGGACGGACACCGCAAAACTGTGTAACAGAATCCATAGGATTGATATCCGGAATCATCTTACGACAGTCAGCTACAATGCTGTCCATCGTATATTTGTCGGTTTTAGTATTTTCGCGATCTGTCATATTATCGGCTGAAGGCCCCACCAGCAAATTACCGTGAATGGATGGAGTCAGGAGTCGTCCGCGGCTGACAGGGGTAGGCAGCGGAACAATGATGTGCTGAGGCTTATAGGGCAAATCTTTATCCAGTACGAAAAACTGTCCTGTACGGGGATAATTGTAGTAATCACAAAAGCCCACAGACTGTGCCAGCTTATCTGCGTAAATAGCAGCTGCATTGATAGCAAAGCGGCAGGCAATATCACCCTTGCTTGTAGAAACCGCGACAACCTGATGTGTTTCAGGATCTACCTGAATTCCGGTAACGGCTGTATTGAGCAACACCTTGACGCCGTTATCCATGGCGTTTTCAACATAAGCAAGCATCAGTTCCATTACATCAACAATGGCTTCGTTGGGAACCAGCAATCCGCCAATAATATCGGAATTGAGGGATGGTTCCATTTCGTGAACTTTTTCCGAAGAGAGCATTTCAACATTATACTCACCGTTGCGGACTGCCTTCTTTTTTATGCGGCGAAGCTGTGCCATTTCTTCCTGCGTGTGGGCTACATAAATCATGCCAATCCGCTTCATCTCAACGTCCAGGTCTTTGCAAATCTGATCGTAGGCCCGGTTAGACGCAGATGTCAATCTGGCTTCCAGAGAGCCGGGTTCGGCATCATGTCCACTGCAAAGCGTTGCGCTGTTACACTTGGACGCATAGCCGCCAATATCCTCATTCTTATCCACAAGAACCACATCCAGCTGATACCTGGAAAGTTCTCTGGCGATGGCAGAGCCAATAGCTCCTGCACCGATAATGACCACATCTGTTTTCTGTGTCATCGTTGCCTCACTCCTATCATTTCAAAGTTGTTGTGGGTTATTCCACAACTTTTTCCTTGCGATGTACACAGCCTACCACGTAAAAAACCGATCGTCAACAGCCGCAAAAGCGTTGATAATCGGTCATTTTTGTATTTATATAAATGAGGAATTTGGATGAAAATAAATTATCCACAATTTCCCACATTATTTGCGGTGTTCTGCCCGGTGAGTCACAATACCAAGCTTTTCATAAGGGAGCATCTCTTTTTGACCAATATGCCAATCTGTTACAATCTGACTGATGGCTTTGATATCATCAATTTTATAAAATGCCATTGCCTCATACTTGCTCGCATCTGTCAGCAAAATACGCTCGCGGGCGCTCTCCATTACTGCCCTTGTCAGTTCCATCTCTGCTTCGGTGTATTCCATGATGCCCTGGTGTGGCGATACACCAGCTACACTAAAAAAAGCCTTATCCACCCTGAATTGGCGGAACATATTCGCAGCCAGCGATCCCATATTTTTCTGCTCCCTCACCCATAATCTTCCGCCAATCAGACATACCGTATTGGACTTGTTTTCCGCTATTTGATTAGCCAGATAGATAGAGTTTGTTACAACGGTCAGATTATTCTTCAGCACCAGCAATGTCCCCAGAGGCAGTGTAGTGGTAGACGCAGCAATCGCTACGGACTGTCCATCCTTCACAAGGGTCGCCGCTGTTTGACAAATAGCCTCTTTTTCCAGCTGATTTTGCTTAATCCGCAGATCCACATGATATTCTCTGGCCGTTGGTCTGTCATAGACAGCGCCGCCATGAACGCAGCGAAGCAAGCCCTGTTTTTCAAGAGCTATCAGATCCCGTCTTACGGTCTCATCAGATACATGAAATTGATCTTGCAGCTCTTTCACCTGCACATTTTGTTTTTGGTGAATAAGCTCTAATATCACAGCATGCCGTTCCTCTTTCAGCAAAGCTTCATTCCTCCTTTGAAAATCCATGCGTGTTTTTTTCATCCGGGTTCCAACCAAATCAACAGCCTGTTTTTAATAAAAATCTATAAAATATCATAAAAATATTTTTTGATAATTTCAAAAATATTTTTTATTTCGCAGGTTTTCAAGCCTTTTTCAGATTCTATATCGACTACTATGGTATCACAACACATCTTTTTCAAGATCTGTTCTCAGGACACATGCAGACTTTTCAGTTAAATCCAGACAATACAAAAACGTACCGATAACAGGCACATTCAAATGCCCTTTATCGGTACGCGAAAGCTATTCATGTAATCAGACGGTGCCGGGTTTCATCCCTCTGAACGCACCGTAATTGATTTGATTTTCTTTATCCTCTTTTAGTAGAGTGATTACTGCCGGTTCTCATTCGCCTTCAGGCGATTTCCGTATCACTTTCTTCCAGAAGCTCCGGATAAACCTGCAGGCTCCGTTCCAGAATGCCGTTCAAGTGGGCAATAATGGTACCGTAATTGGTAAAATAAGCGCCCTGATCCTCCGCGCATTTTCTGCGATAACGCATTTCCCGTTCATTGAGCATGCATCCGCCGCAGTGAACAATCAGCGCATAGGGGCTCAGATCTTCCGGAAAGGTACCGCCTGATGTAAACTGATACGTCAGGTTTTTACCGGTATATTCGGAGATCCATCGGGGCAGCTTGACTGTCCCCAGGTCTTCGCACTGACGGTGATGGGTACAGCCTTCGGACATCAGAACGACATCCCCATCCTTCAGACTGTCTACCCGGCGCGCACCACGTACAGCCGTTTCCAGAATTCCTTTAAACTGCGCAAACAGAATCGAGAACGAGGTAAGCGTGATTGATTCCGGCACGATTTCCTTGACCTTGTTAAAATCCTGGCTGTCGGTAACTACCATGACAGGCGGCTGCTTCAGCGCGTCAATGGCATCGGCCAGCTCCTCGGTCTGAGTGACCAGGCACATGGCGTGAGCATCGAGGACGTCGCGGATCGTCTGCATCTGCGGCAGAATCATCCGCATCTTCGGCGCGGATTCATCAATCGGACAGTTCAGTATCACAACACCGCTTTTATCGAGCAGGTGCCCGATAATACGTTTTTGATTTTCTGCCCGCTTGGCAAATTTGGCGATCTTTTCCTTGAGTTCCCAGATATGAATATTTTCAGTAGCACTGACTGAGATTTCATGTGGCTCAAGATCTGTTTTTTCTACCAGATCCTGTTTGTTCCAGGCAATAATAAACGGAATAGACTTTTCCCGGAATAGTTCAATGAGCCGGTTTTCTGTGTCGCCCAGTCCGGTGGTGCTGTCCGCAACCAGAACGGCAACATCCGTTTTATTCAGAATCTGGCGGGCTTTGCGAACACGCAGTTCGCCAACCAGACCTTCGTCGTCAATCCCCGGTGTATCGATAATCATAACCGGTCCGACCGGAAGCAGTTCCATAGTCTTGAGAACAGGGTCGGTGGTTGTCCCCTTCATTTCGGATACAATCGACAAATCCTGATTGGTAACCGCGTTGACAATACTGGATTTACCGGCATTCCGTTTACCGAAAAAGCCGATGTGGACGCGGTTGGCGTCCGGTGTCTGGTTTAGATTTTCTGCCATGGTCTCTCCCGGTTAAAATCTGAAATCGCGCTGGCCCGATTCGATATTATCGATATAATTGCGGGCAATGTTGCGCACCTTGTCTTTGGGGATATTCAGCAGTTCTTTCTGGATAAGCGCTTCGCCGATTTCCTTTGTTTCCGGTTCTGCGTAGTCTTCCAGGAATTCCTTAAGCGTCATCAGCGCGTTGGGGTGACAGCAGTTCTGGATCTGTCCGCTCTTGCACAGACTCATAAAACGGTCCCCTGTACGGCCTTCACGGTAGCAGGCTGTACAGAATGAAGGAATATAACCGCTGTCCATAAGCCAGCGAACCACTTCATCCAGGGTTCTCTGGTCAGAAACGTCAAACTGTTCGGTTTCTTTCGGCCGTTCTTCTTCACTGTAGCCGCCAACCGAAGTACGGGAAGCACCGCTGATCTGGGAAACGCCAAGACGGATTACTTTTTCACGAACAGCCTGGCTTTCACGGGTGGAAATAATCATGCCGGTATACGGTACTGCGATCCGGATCAGTGCAACGATTTTTGCGAAAGTATCATCATCAATTCCGTTATCGAAGGTGGAAGGATCGATATCGTCCGCACGTTTGATACGGGGCACGCTTATGGTATGCGGTCCCACACCCTGGGCTGCTTCCAGATGTTCGGCATGCATCAGCAGGGCAGCGAATTCATAACGGTACAGGTCCAGTCCGAAAAGAACGCCCAGACCGACATCGTCGATGCCGCCTTCCATAGCCCGGTCCATGGCTTCGGTATGATAATTGTAATCATGCTTCGGTCCTGCCGGATGCAGGGTTTCGTAGGCTTTTTTATTGTAGGTTTCCTGGAAAAGAATATAGGTGCCGATGCCGGCATCCTTGAGCTTCTTGTAATTTTCAACGGTGGTTGCGGCGATATTGACGTTTACGCGTCTGATCGAGCCGTTCTTGTGCTTGACGGAGTAAATAGTGTCAATGCATTCCAGTATATAGTCAATCGGATTATTGACCGGATCTTCGCCTGCTTCAATGGCCAGGCGCTTATGGCCCATATCCTGCAGTGCAATGACTTCCTGACGGACTTCATCCTGAGTCAGCTTTTTCCGCGGAATATGCTTGTTCTGTCTGTGATAGGGACAGTATACACAGCTGTTGATACAGTAGTTGGACAGATAAAGAGGTGCAAACATGACAATACGGTTGCCGTAAAAATCTTTCTTGATCTGTTCTGCCAGATCGTACATTTCGTCAATGATTTCCTGGTTATCGCAGGCCAGAAGCACCGAAGCTTCACGGTGTGTCAGGCCCTTGCGGTTTTCTGCTTTTTTCAGAATTTCGCGTATCAGCGGAATATTATCCTTGTTTGCGTCCGCATAGGCGAGCGATTCCATGACTTCTTCGTCAGCAATAAATTCTTCCGCTTTCAGTGATGCTGGATTATACATATTTTTCCTTTCGTCTCCGGGTCAGTTTACTTCCCCGTTGAATCCATCTGCCGGCAGTCTCCTCTGTCCCGGACAACCTGCATCCCGACTGTATCAGCCGCCTGGTGCAGTCGCGACAGTCCGTTTTCTGCCGTATCTGTTTGTTTACCGTCATAAAGCATATAGTTTTTTCGCAGCTCTTCGGGCGTAATGTTTATCATCACCACATTGCACCCCGCTCCCAGTCCCTGCTCGATCCCGTGTTCATCTGCTGTGGAAAGTGCAGTGGTCGCGGGCAGCAGTACATCCGGAAGCAGCAGGCGTACAAGAGCCAGCAGCCTTAATGTAACAGCCGGATCTCCAGGCACACAGTGGTGCATCGGGGTCTGCGCGTGAGGCAGGTAAGGCCCGATCCCCACCATTTCAGGCTGAAGCCTCTTCATCAGTTCCAGATCCTGACGGATCTGTCCGGCGCCCTGGGCCGGTGTTCCTGTCATCAGTCCGCATCCTGTCTGATAGCCCAGTTCCTTCAGGCTTTCCAGACAGTGAATGCGATTCGAAAGCTTCATCTGTTCGGGATGCAATGAAGCATAATGCGCCGGATCCGCGCTTTCATGCCGCAGCAGAAAACGGTCGGCGCCGGCTTCCCGCAAATGCCGGTAGCTTTCCGGACTGCGTTCTCCGATGGACAGTGTAACTGCACATTCCGGAAAACGATCCTTCAAAGCACCTATCGTTTCTGCCAGCCTCTCATCCGTCCACCACGGATCTTCCCCGCCCTGCAGCACAAAGGTTCGAAACCCGAGTCCCTCACCGTACGCTGCGGATGCAAGGATCTGCTCCGGTGTCAGACGGTACCGTACTGCCCTGCTGTTGCTTTTTCTGATTCCGCAGTAAAAGCAGTCATTTCTGCAGAAATTCGTAAATTCAATAAGCCCGCGGATAAAGATCCGTCTGCCGTACCGCTGGTCCCGGATCTCACAGGCCCGGTCAAACAAAACACGTTCTTCAGCGCCTGTTAACCTGTACAGCAGCCGTTCAAGGACATCTGAATCCGGTATGCTGCCATCCTGCAGACTGTTTACTGCATTGCAGATCCACTGTTCTGATTGATCCATCTGTTTTTGTTTTTCTGAAATCTGTCAGTCTTCAGGCTGATAACTGGAATATGCCGTTTTAGTTGATATCCCGTTAAGCCGGCCGATTTTACCCGACATAGCGCTGATCACATCCTGTGGAGCTTCCATAGCAATGCTGATGATGTGGATGTCGCGTTCACGATAAGGAATGCCCATACGGCCGATAATATATTGACCGTATTCGTGGAGGATGTCATTCAGCCGTTTTACTGATTCCGGTTCTTCCACGATGATGCCGATTATAGCAATTCTCGTTTCCATAAATCTCCCTTTACGACTGCCGTGCTTGAAATGCACCGGGCAGTTGAATTGACTGTACAAAAAAAGCGCCTGTTCAAGGCGCACCCGGGTTCTGATCTTACGTGAGCCTTCCGCCTCAAAAACAATTTCGGTGTCAGTCATTTGAATTCCTTACCGTCAGAGCAGCCGGCAGAAGCGCCGCCTGAGTCTTTCGATTCGGAGCAGTGTGATAGTATTAGTATAACAGCTTTTGAGAAGGATTTCCATGGCCGTTTTGCCGGAATTTCAGGTATAAAAATAACGCCGCCCTGGCTTTTCTACCAAAACGGCGTTACTTCATTTCCGGCTGCAGCATGTTATTCCTCCTTTGGTTGAGATTTCGCCGCTGCAAACGGCTCTTCTTCCATTCGATACCTGAATTTTTGATATACAACCTGAGCAAACGCTGTGGTCATCATTTCTGTTCGACTTCTTAGTTCTCGTTTCTTATAAGCATTTTCTTTTCTCCTGTTGGTCGCCGTTTCAAATGAATTGACGCCTCAGAGACGATGAGTGATTGCTTCAAAGCCAACAGCAGTTACTTTGCTTTACAGACAAACAATTGAATGAGAGGAATGTGTTCCTGCAAATTGCCATTTTCGCTAAGCCTTATGCATTAGCCAACGAGTTTGACTCTTCAGCGGTATTGCCTCAGAGACTCCAAGCTGTGAATACATTTCCAATTTGTTGTTCAAAACCTGTTGAAAAAACATCTACCGACTTACTGATTTTCCTTATCGGTCTTGCTTCGATCTGACCATACCTGCCAAAATCGAATTTCCAGATTCATTTTAAGGATCCGGCAGCTTTTTCAGTTTTGCTTTCACAAACTCGGATGACCGGTTCCGGATGTGCCGGAAATCTAATAGCATCGTTTGTTTGCCTGTCTTTCTGTATCCTCAGTATGATCGAAATACTTTATCGGACCCCGGAAAGAACAAATTTCTGTTTCAGGATATCTCCTGTCTTAAGATACTTATAATATAGCACGTTTACAGCATATGTGCAATAGTTTACGCTAAACTTATTTATAAAGTTTGATTTCAACGCTTTTCTGCTTTTACGTTTTTATTCTTTTCAGAAGATTATATAAAAAACGCCAGTATAGCCGCGACTCAGGTCACAGATATACAGGCGTTTAAAATGTCAGAAATCAATATCCATATCGTTGATAATGGCATCTGTTTCCGTATTATCCTGTTCGGGTTCATGCGTTTCCGGAGGGATCATAAAGCTCTGCGGATTCTGCTGGGACTGCTGGGACTGCTGTCTGACAATCGGGAAAGGAATTCCCTGGTACATGACAGCCTGTTTCAAAAACAGCCTGATGGCACTGGCAGTATCCAGACCAAGGTCATTGAATAAATCTTCTGCCTGCTGTTTCAGTCTTGTATCAACCCTAACCTGTATCATTCCGTCTCTGGCCATTTTTCCTCCCGCTCCCTGTTATCTCTTTCTATTCCTGCGTCTGGCCTGCTGGACCATGAGCCTGTGACGCTGGATACAGAGCCAGCTCACAATACCGATTAAAATAATGACCAGAAAATTGAGCCATCCGCTTTTCAACACGCCGTTTTGAACAGCCGGAATGTAGCAGAGCGATGTCGCTGCACTGCTCACAGCTGCGGCCGCATTCTGCTGCGCCGAATCCTGTACCGTTTCGACAAGAAGCTTATTGGTCATAATGTACTCGTCGTCCGTGCTTCCCCTTACCGCACTGTTCTGATAATTGTCCGGCTGATTTGTCGGAGAAACTGCATATCGGGCCGGATCCTCTTCAAGACCCGTTACCTCTGCTGTCCACAGGCTGGAATTGCCTGCTGCAGCATTTCTTGATGTCAGTGTAATGACGCGTTCGGGCGTACCGTCTGTATTTGACGGACTGAACAGACTGACCTGATACTGCTCCGGTCTTGTGTTCCTGCTGTTGTTATTATCGTCCCACTGGACCGATACCGTCATATTGGTATCGCCTGTTCCGTGGGTATAGTTAAACGTACGTGTCTGCGTGCCGGCACCTGATTCAGAAAAGGAATAAGCATACAGACTGGCGATCTTATCTACATCATCGACCCGGAACGCATATTCCCAGGTATTGCCGGGAAGGTTGGTAAATACCGTTTCCCAGGTATTGTCCGTTCCGTTTTTGAGCTGCTGTGCCGATATTTTTCTTACTTCTACCGTCTGTTCATTCCCGTTGACGGTCCGGTACAATTCGACGTAAATCGCATCCGGCCTGTCGGCAGCGGTATCCCCGTTCCAGACAATATCGAGCAGGACGGAAGTTCCCTGTCCTCCCTGAACATCATCTGCGAGAACGGTCCCCGAAGACCCTGGAAGTATCAGAAATACAAGTAGACACAGCATAAAAATATTAAATTTGTATTTCATACTCTTCCCCTTTAAGAATTCCAGCATACATTATAAAAATTATACCACAGATTCGATTAAGAAATCTCTGCCTAAATTCAGGTTGTGAACATGCGGTTCACTGGCTTATCCGTTTCAGCTGCTGCTGTAATTCCATCGGGTCACCCTTATTAATTGTCATGCAAATGAAGTGAAAATCATTTATTTTGTATTACATTATTTTATTTTCTTTTTTGCTGATTCTTTTTCTATTCTGATTATCAATAAATCGTATGAAACAGACGACTTATTGTAAATGATTCGTCTGCAATACGTTTTTTATTCGACTGTTTTT
>JBMNSG010000058.1:0-12769 GCA_050945075.1 Eubacteriaceae bacterium
TTTTTTGTTGAAAAGATTATACAAGCGGCTTGCAGTTATACTGCCATGGATTTCCTGTGAAATCAAGTAGCTTACAAAGACAGTATAACAGTTTTTTCAGATTTATTGCAAATTAAAAGAATTTATCTATCTTTTCTGGGTATTAAATTTTATTCAGGCACTGTTATACAAAAACTTTTATGAAATTTTTCGCCGGGTGCCAGTTTATTAATTCCTTTTTTGTCCTTCAATTCTCCGTCAAATCCGAAATCATCACATCTTCCGCACCATGGTTCCAGACAGACAAAGGGTGCCTGGTCTACAGACCAGATTCCATAATTCGGAAAATTTTCTGTCGTAACTTTTATTACAGGATCGCCATTTTTTGTCTGAAGTTCGGCCACGCTTATCTGGGAATCATCCATAACCAGAGCATCCTGTTCAAACAGTTTATCAGACAGCGGCAGACAGCTGTTTTCCAGCGGTATTTCTGTAGTATCGGACAAAGCCGTACCGGTTTCAGGATTCAATGATTTTACCGTAAGGGCTTCATTCCCGGGCAGGCAGATCTGAAAATCTTCTTTTTTACCGGATCCCGGAAGATTGAAAGCCGGATGAGCACCGATCGTAAAATACATAGCCCGGTCCCCGGTATTGGTCACATCCCAAACAACCTTTACGCCATCATCCTGCAGCTCATGCGTAACATCCAGCATAAAATCGTAAGGATAGCTTTCCTTTGTCTGTTCATCAGAAACAAGGCGGTAGCGGATACTTTTGTCTCCTACATCGACCAGCTGAAAGTCCCGGTCCCGGGCAAATCCATGCTGACCGATATGATAGGTTTTTCCGTCTGTCCGGTACCGGCCGTCATTATGTTTGCCGACGTTCGGAAACAGAATCGGTGCATGACGTTTCCAGAATTTCGGATCCGCACACCAGACAAGCTCTCTGTCATTTTTCTTGTCGTACAGTCCCGTCAGTTCCGCTCCGTGATCGTCTACTGTGACTTTAACCCGGTCATTTTCAATTGAATGATGCATTGTTTCCTCCATGCGCTTCATCTTCTTTCAGACTGAACATTTTCTATAAAGGAATCATATCATATGACTGGTGCAAGTCTGTAGCCGGAACTAAACTTTCAGGGCCCTTTTCCCCATATTCTATAAAAGAACAATTCAGTGTTAAGGCTCAGCTCCGTTATATCAATGCAGTTTTCTCCGGATTATGCAAATGAGCAAATCCGTTAAAGCATTAGACAAAATCGGGAATTATAATCATCCGTAAATTTTAATATACTGAATTCAGAAAATGCATCGGCTGTATGAATGCCAAATGTTTTATGAAGGAGGAAGAGATTATCATTACTTACGAAACAGACAGTTCAGCTTATCAGAGTAAATCTCTCTATGTTAACCTGACCAACCGCTGTAATAATCGGTGTGAATTCTGTCACCGTTATAACCGTCTTAATGAAGAAAGTCGAATGGATAAACTGTGGCTCGATACCGAACCGACATGCGATGAAGTTCTGGATGAAATCTTTGCCAGAGGGCTGCAGAATTATGACGAAATAGTTTTCTGCGGATACGGCGAACCTACAGAGCGACTGGAAGAGATGCTGAGCATTGCTCAGGATTTGCGATATGCAGGAGAAATCAAAGCAAACTGCCGTGTCAACATCCGTCTGGATACAAACGGTCTTGCCGACACTCTTTATAACAGGGATACAAGCTGCTGTTTAAACGGTCTTATTGATACAGTCTCTGTCAGTCTCAACGCAAAAAATGCCGATGAATACAAGGAACTCTGCCATCCGCAGACTCCGGATGCATTTTCACACCTGTTGGAATTCACATCCAACACTGCCAGATTTGCAAAAACCTACATGACTGTAATCGATACGATGTCAAACGCCGATATCACAGAATGCAGGAGAATTGCAGAACAAGCCGGAGCGGAACTGATTGTCCGTCATTATATGGAGTAAAGGGAGAAAGTATGGGATTTAAATCTGATATCGAAATTGCACAGGAAGCAACACCTCTGGATATCCGCGAAATAGCCGCTAAACTCGGGCTTAATGAAGACGACCTGGATCTTTACGGGAAGTACAAAGCTAAAGTGGATTACAATCTGCTGAAAAAAGAAACCGGAAAAAAAGCACATCTGATTCTGACCACCGCTGTAAATCCGACACCGGCCGGTGAAGGTAAAACCACAACCACCATCGGCGTTGCCGATGCTTTGAGCAGGCTCGGGAAAAACACGCTGGTAGCACTTCGCGAACCTTCTCTGGGACCGGTATTCGGTGTCAAAGGCGGGGCAGCAGGCGGCGGTTACGCCCAGGTCGTCCCCATGGAAGACATCAACCTCCATTTCACAGGCGATTTCCACGCCATCGGCGCAGCCAACAACCTGCTGGCTGCCATGCTGGACAATCATATTTATCAGGGCAACGCGCTCAACATCGACCCGAAACGGATTACCTGGAGACGGGCAGTCGATATGAACGACCGTCAGCTCAGACAGATCGTAGACGGTCTGGGCAAAAAGACCAATGGTGTGATCCGTCAGGACGGTTTCGATATCACGGTGGCTTCCGAAGTCATGGCAGCTTTTTGTCTGGCTGATGACATCACTGACCTCAAAGAACGTCTGGGCAGAATCATCGTGGGTTATACGTATGATAATGAACCGGTTACTGCTGAACAGCTCAAGGCCAACGGAGCCATGGCTGCCCTGCTCAAAGACGCCCTGAAGCCAAATCTGGTTCAGACACTGGAAGGAACTCCGGCTTTCATTCACGGCGGACCTTTCGCCAATATCGCCCATGGCTGCAACTCCGTTATTGCCACCAAAATGGCCAGACACTTTGCAGCAGATTATGTAATCACAGAAGCCGGTTTCGGTGCCGATCTGGGCGCTGAAAAGTTCCTGGATATCAAATGCCGGATGTCGGGAATGAAACCGGATGCCGTAATCATTGTTGCCACAGTACGTGCCCTTAAATATAACGGCGGCGTTCCCAAAGACCAGCTGAATGAAGAAAATCTCGAAGCGCTTGAAAAAGGACTGCCGAACCTGCTTAAACACGTAGAAAACATCACACAGGTCTTCGGACTCCCTGCTGTAGTCGCTATTAACCGTTTCCCGCTTGATACACAGAGTGAACTGGATCTGATCCGGGAAAAATGCCAGGCGCTGGGCGTAAATGTAGCACTGTCAGAAGTCTGGGCCAAAGGCGGTGAAGGTGGTGAAGAACTGGCTAAAGAAGTGATCCGCCTGACTGAAGAAAAGGACAGCACTTTACAGTATGCTTACGATCTTGATCAGAGCATTAAAGATAAAATCGATGAAATTGCAACCAAAATTTACGGCGCATCAGGCGTGGATTATTCAAAGGAAGCCTCAGCAGAAATCGAACGCCTGGAAAGCCTCGGTTATGGAAAACTTCCGATCTGTATGGCCAAGACCCAGTACTCACTGACAGATGATCCTGCCGTTCTCGGGCGTCCGGAAGGCTTCCGCATTACAGTTCGTCAGGTTAATATATCAGCCGGTGCAGGCTTTATCGTCTGTATGACCGGTGAAATCATGAAAATGCCGGGTCTGCCGAAATCCCCCGCTGCAGAACGAATCGACGTGGATGCAGACGGTGTAATCTCCGGCCTTTTCTGATCATTTCCTGACCAGACGGCTGGATCCTTTCTTCAGCATCTCTCCGTTACATTCCAGAATCCAGCCAAAAAAAGCAGCGCCGGGCTACACCCCTTCTTCCCGGCGCTGTTTTGATTCATTTAATTCAACGGATGATATTATCCAGGTGGATTCTTGTGCTGGTCCGTATCAAGTGTGGGAACCAGTTTGCTCACAATTTTTCCCTTCCCTTTGGTTTTTGCATAATGATAACCGATAAACGAGAAGACCAGAGCGCCGATAAAGTTCACGAAAAGATCCTTCATGGTATCGTAGAGACCAATATCGAGATAACCCCCGAGATTCAGATCCTGTCCGTTTACTTTGACGTCTGTAATTCCGGAGAGCATGACAGCCTTGTTCTGACCGGCCGGATTTAACATGACACTGGAAATCGTGTGTAGAATAGTGTCTTTCTGCATATCGGTATGGAACATCAGGTCCATAAAGCATTCGAAAAATTCCCACAGGACGCCCACTGTCATTGAAAAACAGAAGGCTACCAGCGCCAGAAAAAACGGAGACAGTGAAAATGTAAGATTTTCATCGTTATTGAGCAGCATGGCCAGGGAAAACCCGATGGCTGCACAGATAAATCCGTTTATTGTATGAAGGATCGTATCCCAGAACGGAATAATAATATAAAACTCATTGATTTCGCCCAGGATTTCAGCTGCAAAAATAAAAAGCAGAATAATGTTTTCCAGGGCGGCCGGCAGTTCTACGTGAAAGCTGACGCTGACCATACTCGGTACAATCAGCAAAATCAGTGTCAGTGCACACATAAAAACCGATTCGTAATTCCCATTGTAAGCCTGACGGATCAGCGTGAGCACGACCAGAAGCCGCAGAATCCAGTAAACCATAAAAGAACTCTTATGTTCCCTGAGTTCAGTGTGAACAGCTGCCTTATAGGCTTTCCAGCTGAATTTCTGTTTCATAGAACCATCCTGACTGCAAATTTAAATATATCTATTCCGATTTCTCGCTTTCTGGTTTAAAATCCGATTCAAAATCTGAACCGAGAAGGCCCTGTTGATTAAGCATATAATTCAGAGCTGTAATTTCAGAAGAAATGTTCATGCCTTCCTTACTGTACTCATTATTGTAAATACTTTCCAGTGCCTTGCGAATTTTAATGAAGGCTTTTTCGATTTCCGTCATGATCTCCAGGGTTTTGTCCGTCTGGATTTTATTGTCCTGGGTATCAAGATAACTCTTCAAAAGGGTAATTCCGGTATCAAGCAGCTGCTTGTTTACCGCTTTTTCACCGCCGCTTTTAACGATCTCTCTGGTGAAATTATCACAGTCTGTCAGGTTGGTCAGAAAACCGGGGTTCTTTGAGGCCTGCTGTGTATTCTTCACCTGTCCGATGAGCTTTAAAAACTGCTGTACATCGCTGAGCGGTGTTTCGGCAGCCGGATGCGGTTCTGGCGGTTCAGGACGAGTTACAGCCGGAACAGCCGTTACTGCTGACTGCTGCCCGATACCATGCAGCAGCAGAATTCCCGAGACTAAAAAGCCGATGTCAGAACCCAGATAAGAAAAGACATCGCTTTCGCTAAATGCACCGGTCACGCCAACGACCGACATGACGATCAGAATCCAGCCCATAACTTTGTTGGGATTTCTGCCGGTTTTCTCAAGCTTTCTGTAGCGTCTGATGGTCAGCCAGGTAAAGAATGCGCCCATAACCAGACCGCCCACAGCTGAACTGCCTCCCCCGGATAAACCGAACAGGCCATCCAGAAACATTCCATAGCAGGACGTCGAAAAAAGTATTAAAATAACAAGAACGAACATATTCACTCCTTAACCGGTCATCCGGACCGATTCGCATCGTTTTTATTAATTATACCTTTTTTAAAGATAAATCCTGGTTATGCCCGGGATTATTCTATTTTCTCAGCGTTTCACAGTAGACAGCGGGGGTCATCCCCGTATGCTGTTTAAAATACTTATAAAAATTATTCAGATTTTCATAGCCGCTGGCAGCACAGGCTTCCTTGACACTCATTCCCTGTTCGAGCATATCCACGGCTTTCTGTATTCTGATCTTATGCAGGTAATTGATAACCGTCGTATCCATATGCTTTCTGAACTGTCTGGCAATCTGGCTGGGTGTTGAACAGACGATATCCGCCAGCAGCGGCAGATCAATTTTTTCCGCATAATGATAGTTAATATATTCCAGAATTTCATTGACGATCTCACTCGACGTAAAAGACCAGCCGATAGTCCGCTGCAGAGCCTCTGCAAATTGTTCGTATTTGACAGGTTTAAGCAGGATATCACGCGCGCCCAGCCTGAGTGCCTGCTGGGCATAGTCGAATGATTCGTAAGCAGTTATGATAATAAAATCCGTTCCCGGTTCCGTCTGTTTCATCACTTCAAAGCCGTTCATGACAGGCATGCGGATATCCAGAAAAACCAGCTGCGGTTTTTCTTTTTTTATGAGCTCAACTGCTTCTTCACCGTCCTCTGCCTCTCCGACGATTTCGACCGGCATATCGTTTTTCTTTATAAAATATTCAATAATTTCAGCAACTGCCGGTTCGTCATCTGCTATGATTGCCCGTATCATGGTTCATTTCCTCCATCCTGACAAGCGGTATATCCATTACCACACAGGTTTTATCGTGGTGCGAATCGATGTTCATGGTAAAATTCTCTCCAAAAGCAGACCTGAGTTTGGAATAAATCAGCGAAAGCCCGTGTCCGTTTCCTGATGCGATACTGCGGTTAATGCGATTGAGCGTAACCGCATCGATAGGCGTCCCGTTATTCATAATAATAATCCTCGCCCGCCCGTTTCCCGCTTCGGTAATCAGCGAGACGTTTCTCTGCTTCTTTTTCCGGTCAAAGCCGTGCGTAAAGGCATTCTCTGCGACCGGCTGCAGAAAATTAAAGGGTACAGCCGCGCCCAGCAGATCATCTGTGACATTGTAACAGACTGATAATCCGTTCCGGTAACGGAGCTGCTGCAGCTTCAGATAGTCATTCAGATATTTCAGTTCGTCTTCAAACGGAACAAAGCTGACATCTGTTTTCATCGTGTATCGAAACAGGTCGGAGAGATTGATAATGCTGTCATAAAGACGTTCCGATCCGTCCTGAAGGGCCATTGCCCCCATGCAGTTCAGTGTATTAAACAGAAAATGATGGTTGATTTTCAGATCGGTGACCCTGTTCTGCTCATTCTGAAGATTCTGTCTTAACAGGCTGCTGGTCTGCTCTGAAACCCGGCAGGCGTCCTCCGCCGATTTAAGCACTGCACGTGAATGCTCCAGCCTGCAGTAATCGACGATACCGGCGGCAATATCCGACAGCACTTTTTTTATACTGAGCACCGAGCTTTCCGGCATTTCATAAAGTCCTTCATATAATTCGCTTTTCAAAGAGGAAATCAGAACAAAACCACCGTGAATGGTGCCAATCAGCTTTCCGTCGAAAACAATGGGAAGGCAGAACACATGAAGATTCATCGGACAGAGAATTTCACTCACTTCTCCTTCACGGGTAAAGCTGCAGTTTTTCAGGCAGGCACAGTCTTCAGGATTTTTATCAGGGTGGCAGTGATGATGGCAGAACTCGGGAAACCACGGGGTCTGCAGGACAATCTGATGATCTGCATCAAAAATAGTCATGGGCAGCCTGAGCGGTTCTATGAGCTGCGTCCTCAGACTTTCAACTGCTCCATATAAAATGCCTTTTTCATCATGTTTTTCAAGGACCGTCTCGATTTTGAGTCTTTCACGCGCATTGACTGGAACTGAAACGACAAGCTCCCGGATTTCAGCATCCTTATCGTTGACGGTTTCATGTGATGCGCCGGCTTCCATATAAATGACGGACCCTGCTCCGTATCGTTTCTTCTCGTCATTGACCGTGTAAATCCCCTCGCCGCTGAGAATATACACCATCTGTTCCTGTCCGTAATGAATATGCCGGGCCTGGTGTCTTCCGGGGAGAATCACCGTCTTCATAATGGTCATGGTCTGTCTGGGGTTGTCGTCTTCGCAGGTTCGCTGCCATTCCACATAACCCCAGTCTGTTGTCTGAACTGTCATTTTTTCTCCGTTATATCTTTTGATCTCCAGGTTTACACAGACGCTTTTTCCTACAGCAAGTATACAATAAAACCTCCTGTTCTGCCGTTCCGGCAGACCGGTTTTCAGGACCGGCCTGTCAGAATCGAGCATCTGCAGGAGGTTAATCAAGTTTATTCAGAACAGACTGGACAGTCGGTTTCCACAGAGGCAGGTTCTGTTTCTTCCGCATTCCGTTTTCTGTACTTATCCCAGATATGATCGGGATCATCAATACCAAACTCTTCCGGATGGAAAACCGGATCAAGGCCTAGCTTTTTCTGATTATCGTAGTCTTTTACAATCCGTATCGCCTGCTTTGACATGAGCAGGATGGCAATAATATTCAGCCAGGCCATCAGCCCTGCGCCGGTATCACCCATGGTCCAGATCGCATCCGCACTGACAATAACACCAGAGAAAGTGGAGAGAATGAAGATCGCTCTGAAAATCTGGATCGCCATTTTTTTCCATGGAACAGGAAGCTTACGTTGCTTTCCGCCTGATAAGAATAGCCGATCAGACTGGTGAAAATAAACAGGCTGATGATGATGGCGAAAACTTTTCCGCCAATGAAAGACCCATAGGTTGCTTCCAGAATATCCTGTGACCAGCCTACACCATACTGGCTGCCCGGCAGATAGTTGGCCAGCAGGCCGCCGTCGTTTCCAAGTACATTGAAGGAGTTGCTCAGAAGCAGGATAACTGCAGTTGATGTGCAGACTACAAAAGCAACAATATAAACCGACAGTGCCTGAACCAGTCCCTGTTTGACAGGATGAGAGGTTTCCGCAGCTGCTGCAACGATAGCTCCGGAACCCTGGCCGGCTTCTGTCGAATAGACACCGCGCTTGACGCCCCAGATAATTGCCGAACCCACAATTCCGCCAAACACCGAGTTGGTGCCGAAAGCAGATGAGAAAATAAGACCGATTGTCGACGGAATATTCTGGTAATAAATGACCATAATTCCGATCGCCATGAGCATATAAACCAGACACATGGAAGGAGCTGCTTTTTCTGCAAACTTCCCGATACGCTTAACACCGCCGAAGGTAACGATTGCCAGGAACAGGCACAGGAGCAGTCCGCCCCAGATCATCGGCAGTCCGAAAGCGCGCTGGAAGGTGCTGGCCAGAGAATTTGCGTGGAGTCCGGGCATCAGGATGCCGGGGCCCAGGATTGTTGCCAGTGCAAAAGCACAGGCAAACCAGTGGCTGCCGAGACCGCGTTCAATGTAAAGCGCCGGTCCTCCGATATATTCCCCGTTGATCTTCCGTTTGTAAGCCTGGCCAAGTGTGGTTTCGATCATCGCTGAAGCCGCACCGATCAGTCCAAGTACCCACATCCAGAAGACCGCACCGGGTCCGCCAAAATAGATCCCTGTCGCCACACCGGCGACTGAACCCATCCCCACACGTGATCCGACAGTAGTGGCAAAGGCCTGAAACGGGGTAATCCCCGAATCAGAGCCTTCTTCCTGGTGAAGGATCAGCCTGGTCATGTCTTTGAAATTCCGGATCTGCGGGAACTTGAGCGCGATTGTAAAATACAGCCCGGTAATCAGGCACAGCGCAACCAGCGGCAGACTCCAGACAACACTGCTGACGTTGTTGATAAAACTCGTAAATGCATCCATGATCAGACTTCTCCTCTTCTGTCATCACATTCAGTCAAAACAGATCTGATGTTCATCAATCCTGTCAGTCTTCAAAATATCCTTCCGGATACAGCGGGAACGGTGCAATCAGAGCAGCTGCCTGCTGTTTGAGTTCGTCCAGTTTTGCTGTATTATCAACATTTGCCGCTACTTCGTTCATGATTCCGGCGATTTCTTTGATTTCCTTTTCCTTGAGTCCGCGCTGTGTGGTGGATGTCAGGCCGATACGAACGCCGCTGGTGACCATCGGGCTTTCCTTATCGAACGGAATTACGTTCTTGTTAACTGTAATGCCGACATATTCAAGAGCCTGTTCGAACTGCTTGCCTGTCAGGTTCTTCGGTCTCAGATCAACCATGACAATATGATTGTCTGTGCCGCCGCTGATGATGCGGAAACCATAGTTCTGCAGTTCTGCCGCCAGGCATTTTGCATTCTTGATAATCTGTTCCATGATTGCTTTGAATTCAGGTGTGGCTGCATAACCGAATGACCATGCCTTGGCTGCGATTGTTGCCAGGTGGATAGATCCGAGTGTTCCCGGGAACGTTCCTTTATCCAGCATTTTAGCATATTTTTCTTTGCAGAAAACCATACCGGAACGGGGGCCGCAGAATGTTTTGGTGGTTGATGAAGAAACGAAATCCGCATACGGAATCGGGCTCGGAATTACGCCTGCAGCAACAAGGCCGGCAACGTGTGCCATGTCGATCATCAGGTAAGCGCCGCATTTTTCTGCAATTTCAGCCATCCGTTTATAATCGATTTCTCTCGGATATGAGCTGGCACCGCCAATGATGAGCTTTGGCTTGTATTCCATAGCTTTCTTTTCCAGAGCATCGTAATCAATCTGTTCTGTTTCAGGATCTACACCGTAGAAATCATATTCGTATACTTTTCTGAGGAAGTTAACCGGGGAACCGTGTGTCAGATGTCCGCCCTGGTCAAGGCGCATGCTCAGAACACGATCGCCGGGAACGAGGATTGAAGAATAAACTGTGTAGTTTGCAGTAGATCCGGAATAAGACTGAACATTGGCATGTTCTGCACCAAACAGTTTGCAGGCACGTTCGCAGGCCAGTGTTTCAATTTTATCTGCTTCTTCCGAGCCAGCCTGGAAGCGTTTTCCCGGATAACCTTCTTCGGTTTTGTTGGTGAAAATCGATCCGCTCAGTTCCAGCACTTCTGTCGGAGCTGTACTTTCAGAAGCAATCATTTCGATATTGCCTTCCTGACGTTTCAGTTCTGCAGCTACGATATTGTAGACTTCAGGATCGTTGACTCTGGTAGATTTAAGCATTGTTACCCTCTCGTAAATGAATTTTGTTTTTGTATCTCTTTGATGTACTCATTTTATCAGCGTAGTTCACCGCTGTATTTTCTCGATTTTGCATCTGTATTGACCGATTTTGACTCTTTGACCAGAATGCGATAATCATAATATCTGAAGGAAATCTGGTTGATTACGAAAGCTCTTTGCCGTGTTCGTAATACGCCTGCATATCCTCCGCCGGCACCATATCCCCGCCGGTTGCCCACAGGATATGAACTGCATTATTCATCTGTTCCGCAGTAAGACCCTTTGAAGCGAGGTATTCCGGATCGGACAGAACAAGGGCAGGACCCGGGAATCCGGCACAGCCGGAGGGTTCGATTTTCAGCCCCTCTGTATCCGCAGCCATTTTGAGCAGGCGGTACATTTCATCATCCTGAACGCTGAAATCGCCATCCAGAAGGGTTGTCATAATTTTACCGACCAGACGCGAGGGACGGCTGACCGCCAGACCATCGGCCGCAGTCTTTCCATCCAGTCCGATATCGGTAACGGTAATCCCGTCATTCAGTCCCGTCATCATCCCCAGAAGCATGCAGGGCGCATGTGTCGGTTCTGCAAAAAAGCAGTGGGCATTTTCTCCGAAAACAGATTTTATGCCAAAGGTAACTCCGCCCGGGCCGCCGCCGACGCCGCACGGAATATAAGTAAACAGCGGATGATCGTGATCAATGACGATACCCATCTGCGCGAGCTGTTTTTTGAGCCGTTCTCCAGCCGTCGAGTAACCCAGGAACAGGTCTGCGGAACCTTCATCATCCACAAAATGACAGAACGGATCGCCTTCCGCCTGTTTCCGGCCTTCTGCAACTGCCACCAGGTAATCCTGCGGGTATTCAACCACATGGACGCCCTTGCTGCGCAGCATATCTTTTTTCCACTGTCTGGCATCCGCTGACATATGGACGGTTACATCAAATCCAAGCTCTGCGCTGATAATTCCGATGCTCAGCCCCAGGTTCCCGGTTGAACCGACAGCCACCTGATAATCTGAAAACAGCTTTTTAAAACGATCTTCGGCGAGAACATCGTAACTATCCCCGGGTTTTAACATCCCGCTTTCCAGCGCCACTTTTTCCGCAAATTTCAGCACCTCGTAGATTCCGCCTCTGGCCTTGATAGATCCTGAAATAGGCAGACTGTTGTCACATTTGACCAGCAGTTTTCCGGGAATAGCGGCTCCATATTTATCTGAAAGAGCCTGCTGTAATCCGGGTGTTTCAACAAGCGGAGATTCGATAATTCCGCCGGCTGCTTCTGTTTCCGGAAATACTCTTTTGATATACGGGGCAAACCGTCTGAGTCTTGCTTCCGCATCTTCTGTATCTTTCTCGTTGAACGGAAGCACTGCTTCCTTTCCTGAATCGGGATTAATCCAGAAAACCTCGTTTCCCAGTTTCATTTGCTCCGCCAGCGGGTAATCGGTAAAAATCTGATTGATGTCCACTTCTTCCTCCGTATTATTATCTGTTCCGGATCATGCCGCCTGAATTTTATAATCTGACTATAAACCGGTTCATGCAGCTCCGTTATTGTATTGAAGTCAGTTTATGACAGGAGGGCTTTGATTGCTATTCGGATATATGACTCATTTTATACGGATTTTGACCAAAACTTTGTCTGCGTTGCCGTGGAAACACAATGCTGTCCGTCCATCTGGTACAATAGTATCTGTTAAAAAAGGTCCTGCGCAGGATAGGCAGTACATCTGAAGCATCCCCGCTTTACCTTTGCAAAACCAATCTGTATTCGTACCGGCTCAGGGTATAAATACAGATCTGTAATCCGGGAATGAAGGTCTCCCCTGTATTTACGGCAATTCCGCCTGAATACAAAACCGCCACAAGGCTGATGGCTTCTGAACGTTAAAAACAGGGAGATTTTATGAAAGAATTACTCGCAGTCGGCATCGGCGGTTTCATCGGAAGCTGCTTCCGTTACAGCATTTCACAGTTTATCGACAGCGGAACGGGCGTTCCTTACGCTACACTAACAGCCAATATTATCGCC
>JBMNSG010000059.1:0-12648 GCA_050945075.1 Eubacteriaceae bacterium
AGGCAGAATATCCCGAATCTGTTCCATATAACTGTAAGTCAGAAGTCTCCTGTTAGGCCATGCATTGATAAATGTTCCCAGAATACCGGTAAAGACTGTCCCCCACAGGATAGCCATAATTCCAAAAGGAATGGCAATCACCAGCATCAGAACACCCAGGACTTTTTTAATGACTTCCAGTTTCAAAAATATATCGCTTCGTCCCATTGCATTAATTGCCTGCAAATTGGCAGTATGTATAGGCCACATTGCAAAAACAATACAGGAAATCTGCATATAGGGAACGCTGGGCAGCCATTTTTCTGTAAGCAATATTACAATAGCCGGTTTGGCAACGGCTGCCAATCCTGCCATCATTGGAAATACCAGGAAGCAGCTGGTCACAATCGATCGTCTGACCAACTGTTTAAGCCGGACAGGATTCTGCTGATTTTCTGAAAACACTGGAAACATGACACCTTGAATTGATCTGTTCAGGTTATTAACCAGTACATTGGGAATCTGTCTCCCCTGATTGTAATATCCCAGATCACTCTGCGTGAAGAATTTTCCAATGATCAGAGGTTGAAGATTCTCATAGATCGTATCAAGCAGGTTGGATACCAGCAGCTTTGAGCCAAATCCAAATAATTCCTGGAAACTCTTGAACGAAAAAATACGTTTCGGACGCCACGGGACCAGAATCCATATAATGACAGTTGAAACCAGGCTGTTCAGGAGTTGCTGAATGACCAGTGCCCATACTCCATATCCACAAAGTGCTGCGGCTACACCAACTGTTCCTGAAACGAGCGCAGCACCAAGATTGGCGTAGAACAGCTTTTTGAACTCCAGATTTTTCTGTAATATTGCAATGTGTACGTGCCAGAATGCATTAAACAAAAGTGACCAGGAACAGGCACGCAAAACAGGTGTCAGAACAGGCATTTCATAAAAATCTGCAATCCATGGTGAAACAAAGTACAAAATTACGATAAGCAGAATCGCTATAGTAATATTGATATAAAAAACTGTTGAATAATCCTCTTCGTCAGGATCCATTTTTTGAATCAGCGCACTTCCCAGTCCGCTTTGAATGAAAACTGTAGCGATATTAATAAATACAGTAATGATGCTGGTTATTCCATAATCGGATGGAGAAAGCAGTCTGGCCAGAACAATCTGAACAATGAACGTGACGACCTGTACTCCACCGCGCTCCATAAACTTCCAGAACAGATTTATAATTACCTGATTGCGACCATTCATAATTTCATTCCTCTCCGACAGAAGGATACCTCTGCGTTAGCTCTGATTAAATTTCCTATAGCTGTTCTGATCCCTTTCCAGTCGTAATTATTTATTTAATCATTTAAGTCCTGCTGTTCCTCTGTAAGTTCTCCCTCTTCTTCACCCGGCGAATTCAAAAACGGCCAGGAAAGAGCTGCGAAGATAATATACGCATAATTTGAACGCAATGACGCATCATAAAACATTAACATAAAGCAGAACAGGGTAATCAAAATCCCCATCAAATCCACCGTATCTCCGGTTTTACAATACTTTCTGATTACACGCACTGCAATAAAAAGGAAAAATCCGGTATAACATGCAAGCCCTAAATAACCAGTTTCGATAAACAAACAGGCAGTCGATAACCAGATATAATGCAGCCGGTTGTATTGCAGATAAAACGGGCCGTTCAGCCATTTGAAAGTAGTGGAATAATCTGCATTACCCAGACCTATTCCAAACCACAAATCACACTGATTACCATTCCAGTTTCGGATAATAGGTGTAAGTCTGGAGAATACAGTCGTACGGCTTATATCTTCCGAATTTGAATAGCCGCTGCTCGCGTCTGCAAATATCTTTGTCAGATTGCTCAATTGGAAATATCCGGACCAGCTCGGGAAAAAGTAGTAAAGAATCTGAAATCCAATTATAATGACGACACCGATGATCAGAATAATAAAAATACTTTTCCACTTTTTTCGGGATAGCACCAGAAATATCAATGCAAGTATCGCTGCGAAAACATAGAATGCTTTTAGCTCTGAAGCAGCCGCATTTGCAAAAATACAAAGTAAATATATTAGAAATCTGATCAGAGAACACTCTCCGGATTCATAACGGATCAGCATGATACAAAAAAGCAATCCGAGATAGATAACCAATCCACCGTTACATCCCTGCTGCGTTCCGAAAATCCCTCCCAGATAGTCACCGTTCAGATTCTGTACAATATACTGAAAGGCCGTAATCAACAGATGAAGTGGAAACAGGTTTACCAGCCAGTCTGCCATAAGTCTGGCATCAGACTTGTCCATGTAAGCCAGACACAAAGCAAAGTACAGAAAAAAACGGAAGTAGTTCCTGGTTCCCCACAATGCACTTGCAACTGATGTGTCATTGATCATCCAGCCTATCAGGATAACCAGTATAAAAGCTGCAACCGGTAGAAAAAACAGTGTTGTTTTATGCAGTTCATCGATTGTAATCTCATGTTTTTCGTTGAGATATAAAAAAAGCAGTATTATAAGCAGTACATCGCACAGATAGGTAATCTGACTGAAATGCAGATAGCCTTGAAAAATACCTTGAACCAGCGCAATCCAGAAAACCAGATATAAGATATATTTGTGCTTGATTGTGACCATTTACCGATCCATCTTTCTTCTGACTGTTAACATGAGTAGAATCAGAGGTATATTTTTTTCCATTACCAGTTTCCAGAAAATCTGTTGGAATTTCGAAACCGGATAATCCCGGTGTTCCGCAAGAATCTGCTGAAGAGTTTGTTCACAGGCAATTGCATACAGTGTCGTCATCTTTTCCCGGACAGGCAAATCCGACTGCTCGATCAATTTCATTGCAGCGATCGTCGAGGACAGCATAACGTCTGAAAGACGTTCGATCGTTGTCTGACTGTATCCGCAGTCACGGGCCAGTTTCACGGAACGGTGGTAAAATTCGACAATTTTTGGATACCTGTCTTTACGATAGGTATGTGTCAGTGATTCTTCATTTCTGCAATAGTGATACAGTCCATCCGGCAGAACAACAGCTTTCCGGATATGACAGTAGAGTTTTAACAGAGAATAGATGTCTTCGGATATAATTTCACGTTCGGAAACAAAGCACCAGCCGTTTTTCCTGATTAAATTCATCGAGAACAATGCCAGACAGGCACTGAGTTCGCTGTCTATTCCAGTCCCGCCGGGCATGCTTGTTCTTAGGAGTGCCGGAAGCAGTACATCCTGCACCGCCCGTCCTTCATAACTCATCTTAGCGGAGATTGTTGCTTTCCCCTCCCGTTTTCGAGTCTCATAAAAACTGTAACAGACAATATCTGCCTGGTTAACAACCAGAGCCGATACAGACTTTTCAATGGCGTTCAGTTCCAGATAATCATCACTATCTACAAAGCAGACCGCATCTCCCTCAGCCTTTTGCAATCCTGAATTTCTCGCCATTCCCAATCCCTGATTCTGTTTATGAATCACCCTGATGCGACTGTCCTCCTGTGCCCGCCTGTCACAGATTTGGGGGCACTGATCCGGAGATCCATCATCTACCAGAATGATTTCAAGATTCGGCCATGACTGAGAAACTATTGAATCGATACACCGGTCAAGATACTTTTCAACCTGATAAACCGGGACTATCACTGAAACCAGAAGCGGTTTTGGCACAGGCTTCTGTCCAGTCTGTGTCTGTACGTCCGGCTTTGATGATCGTTCCTGTTTGCCCGTTTCTGTCATTTCCAGCATTTATTTATGCCTGTTCTGCACATGGATTTCCTGTGCTGCTGCTTTCTGTTTCAGAACGATGCGGCAGGAATTTCCGGTCACAGGTACTGCAGCGATCCAGACTGGCTTCTGTCACTTTTCCGTCATACAAATCACGGACTATCCTGTTTTCATACATACTGTATTTTTTGTTCGTCCAGAACTTCATTTTATGCTTCAGCACCCACCATGCGGGTATCCAGATATACTTATGCATGGCAGGGCTGACGGAACCGATCATCCAGCACTGGCGGTTACAGTCTCGTACTTTCATACGCACATGGTCTGCCTGTTCACTGTTCCACAGCGTGTTCCAGTCCTGATTATTCAGATTCCCCATAACCTCTTTTTCTTCAGTACCGTTACAGGGCATCACATCCCCATACGGATCGATAAAAAAGGTATCAAAGGCCATATCACATGGCAGCAGCCGCGGTTGTCCATAAATATAGTTAATCAGGCCGTGATTGAAATAGGCTCTGAACCATTTCTTGGGACTTGAAGACTGAAGCAGTTCATTAATCAGTTCTTCAAAATGTCCGGCTGCAGCCTGACGGTGATGAATAATATTACTGTTTTCCACAAAATAAAAACTATTGTGTAATGCCGCTGTCGCAAATTCCATATTTAAATGATCAGAAAGCTTGTATAACGGAACCAGATCCGCTGCATTGGCATCCTGTACCGTCATGCCAAACCCGACATCCTTAACACCCATTTCCGCCAGTTTCCGGAGTGTCCCGTATCCTTTATTGAATCCGTCCGGTAATCCACGGATCTTGTTGTTGGTTTCTTCAAGTCCTTCAATTGATATCCGAATACCTACATCAGGGAACTCCCGGCAAAGATCGATAATCCTGTCTGTGAAAAAACCGTTGGTTGAAATTACAATACGGTCACTTTTCTTTCTGAGTTCACGAACGATTTCTTTCAGGTCAGTACGCAGGAAAGGCTCGCCGCCGGTAATATTGGTAAAATACATTGGTGGCAGCTTTTTGATTGTGTCCAGTGTAATTTCATCCTCTGGCCGGGACGGGCATTTGTAGCGGTTGCACATGGTGCATCGTGCATTACAGCGGTAAGTTACAATTACTGTCCCGTTAAGTTTTTTGCCTGATCTGGGTTTTTGATTGATTTTTTTATCCGTTTTAGTAAGTCCTCTGTTTTTTAATATAAGATTATTTGTTGTCTTTTCCGAAAATAATCCGCCAGTCTTTTGATTGTATCTCGCATTTCCATCCGCAAGCTGGTGATTCTTTTCATGATAGACTTTCATAATTTTATCATAATATTCATTTTGTGTAATAAATTTAGCATTATTACAATTTAATTGGTAACCTCTCGTGAGAACTCTATCATTCCAAAGACGGTGTACAGTCTCTCTGAGTGCCTGCTCATTTCCGCTTTCAAATAATTCACCGGTCTTTCCGTCCTGGATCAACTCTGGAATTCCACCGATATCTGCTCCCAGAACAGGCGTGCCGTTCACCTGACTTTCAATGACAGAATACGGACAGTTTTCATACCATTCACTCGGATAGACACTGAACCGGGCTTCGCGTATCAGTGTTTTCAGTGCTTCACCACTCTGAAAACCGACATTTTTAATATTGGCAATCTGATTCACCTCGTTTTCCAGCGGTCCGTTTCCTGCAAAAATGAAATGAATATCCGGTAAACTACGACAGACTCGAAGCAGTGTTCTGATCCCTTTTTCTTCTGAATAACGGCCAAAATACAGCACGTAATCTCGTTTTTGATCAGAAGATTTTTCCGGCTTTGCCAGCTCTGATGACGGTTCGTCAATAAAGTTATGCAGGACTAAGGTTTTATCATGAAGCAAAGGGCTGGTATCAAGCCTGGTTTTCAAAAAAGCACTGGGGCTGATAATCCAGTCTATTGACCGATAAGTCTTTCTGACATTCCAGTAAACAGCTTCAGCAGTCCCGATCAAACTCCTGGAAAGAGACTGGTGAATGCATCTGTTTTGAATACAGTTCAGATAATGTCCCCCCAGACATTTTTCGCAAATCTGATGTGTACCGGGGTTGTACAGCATGTGATTCGGGCAGACCAGCTGCGGATCATGAGCTGTATAGACAATATTGACGGTTTTTCCGCTCTCCCGTTCGTATTTTCTGATCTCGAGCAGAATCGATGGTGTCAGCTGATAGTTAAAATTGTTCAGATGAACGACATCAGGTTCAAAATCGTTTAATACCTGCCGGATTTTACGTCGCGCTTCTACTGAATAAATCACTTTGAACGGATAGAGTAGTTTCTTCAGTATTCCACCATCATGAAATTCCATATCATCAGTATAGGCATTAATATTGTTTCCAACGCAGCGGCCGTCATGTTCCATTCCAAAATACTGTACCTCATGGCCATATTCCTGAAGACAGGCACCCAGTCTGAATATATAGGTCTCTGACCCTCCATTTGGATAAAGGAATTTATTGACGATTAATATTTTCATGATGACAGCCCTGCCTTTTCTGAAGAAATTATTTCTTTGCTGCTGGATAAATGTCTGCTCAGAGCTTTCCGGCCTCCATGATACAGAGCAAGAGTCCGCTTGGTAATATCATCCCAGTTATAGCGGGCACAGACTGAATCCCTGACCCCGCGGCTAAGCAACACTGTTGTTTCGGGATGATCACACAGTTCCTGGAGATTTCTCTCCAGATCCATTACCTCACTCTTTTTGAAAGTCCGTCCGTACTCCTGAAGGACTTCAGTACATTCCGGGATATCGCTGGTCAGACAACAGCATCCGTAACTCATTGCTTCAAGCAAGCTGATGGGCATTCCTTCCAGGTCAGACGGAAGACAATACAAATAAGCATTGGAATAAAGCTCCTCCAGTCTTTCTCCCTGTACAAATCCAGTCATCACTATACGATCATCTGTCGCTGTCTGGTTTTGAATGGAATTAAAATAGTCAGATGTATCTGATCCGCTTCCAGCGATGACCAGTCTCTTTTGAGTATCAATACTCTTCCAGGCCTCAAGCAGATAGTCTAATCCTTTTTCCGGAACAATCCTGCCGACAAACAGGATATAATCATCAGGTTGAAGTCCCCATTGTTCAGTAATCAGTCTGGCCGGTTTAATTTCAGGTTTATTAATACCGTTGGGAATCAGAACGGTTTTGCGATGATATTGTTTCATGAAATAATCCTGTGTACTCCGGCTGAGCACAATAATTTCATTCGCAAAACGCACGGCTGTTTTTTCTCCCAGCTTAAGGTACCAGCATGCGAACCCTTTCCATTTTCCCCGCTGCCAGTCCAGTCCGTGAATCGTAGCAACCGTACGAATTCCGAACAAACGGGCTACCCATAATACTGCACAAGGGCCTTCGGCATGATAATGAATACAGTCGTTTTTATCCAGGATCGCTTTGATGGTGGCAGTAAAAGATGAAGTAACGGCTGCCAGCCCTTTTCTATCTATCGTCGGAACCGGACACAGGCGCACTCCCCGGTAAAACGAACATCTGTTTTCCGGACGGCCGTCATCAAAAGCTGTACCCGCGATGTGTTTTCCCTTTCTATTGTAGGCAGTAACCTGCTGTCCGAGCGCTGCCATTCGGACAGCCAGATTTTCTACGACTATTTCCACTCCGCCCTCTCGTGATGGAATGCGTTTATGGCCAATCATAGCAATTTTCATTATTTCTCCTGAGCACTCACTAATTCCTGATATTAAAAAAAGAGCGGCTTTTTAAGCAGCCCTTATTCTCCTTCTCCGGTAAACATTACAACAACTGTTTTAAAAAGAAGTCGAAGATCAACACAGACGTTTCTATCCCGGATATATTGAATATCAAGACTGACCCATTCTTCAAAGCTTATGTCATTGCGATTTGGGCAAGTCTGCCAATAACAGGTAAGTCCGGGCTTCACACTAAGGCGGAGCATTTCGTAATCATTGTACTGCATGACCTCTCGCGGCAATGGTGGTCTTGGACCAACCAGGCTCATATCGCCTTTAAGAACATTCAAAAACTGAGGCAGTTCATCGATACTGAATTTTCTGATATGTTTTCCAAGCCGTGTAATACGCGGATCATTTTTTATCTTAAACGCATGGCCATTCATCTCATTTAATTCGAGAACATCTGGCAGATGCGATTCCGCATCTACATACATTGTCCGGAACTTATAAAATGTAAAGACACGCCCGTTTTTACCTACTCGCTCCTGTTTATAAACAGGCGATCCTTTTGGATCATCAATTATAATCAGACATGCAAGCACAAGAAAAAACGGCATGAGTAAAATAAGTGCAATCAATGATACAATCACGTCAAAAGCGCGTTTGAAAATAAGATAAACTATACTCTCATGTCTGGATAGTAAAGTTTCGGTAAACAACAATTCCTGATCATTTCCAGATGTGGAATGAGCTGGGAATGTTGGAATTCTTTCCTGTATATTCATTTCCTTTATCCTTTGGAGAATCTTCTGTGCCCTTCGGGATAACCAGCGATTTGCTAATGTGGCTAGCGATATCAGCCAGCAATAATCTCAGTAACTAATAGTAAATTTGTAATCTCATAACACTTATTTTTATCAATAAGATTATCCTTAATGATTTTCTTTGTGCATTAATCGTGTCTGATTTGTTCCCTGTATGTATAAATATATCGATACAAATGGGTATAGTCAACTTGAAATCGCTTAGCAGTTTAAATAAATAATTGTTACCTTTAAATAAGTGAATGTTTTTTGGCTAATATAAAGATAATAAGTTGGCTATCCAATGTAAATATTATTATAGATTGTGTATACCTGATTATATAAAGAACACTTTGGAAACAATAAAAGAAAACGGTTCCTTACGAACCGTTTTTTCTCTTTTTGTTAAGTCTCCCAATCAATACACTGTCATTCATTTGATTGATTTACTGTCTCACCCGTATCTACATTTTCATTTTTCACAGACGGTGTTGTTTTAGCATTGTTTTCGTTATCTGCCATTACTGCAGCTCCTGTTTCTATAGGAGTCTCTGCTTCTGCTATATTTTGATTTTCTGGTTCTGTTGTTTTAGTATCGGTTGTCTCTGCCGCCCTGGTATCGACTGTTGCTGCCGTTTTAGTATTGACTGTTGCTGCCGCACTGGTACTCACTGCAGCAGTTGGTTGCGATGACCTGGACTCTTCGTCTATATCGTCATCTTCAGGGAAATCCACATTTTCTGTTTTAGAACGCACTCTTTCATATTCATTACTGAAAGAAATATCTGATTTCTTCCCATAAATCGATCCGTATTTCCCGTATTTGTCATCTTTCTTGTTTTTACCATAGTAATGGCGACGGCGTTTTTCTGTTTTATTTAAAATAACGCCCAGTACATTGCAGCCGGCCTTTTCAAGCTGTTCTTTTGACATCTCCACTTGTTTCAGACCGGTTACACCTGACTCGACAACCAGAATCGCTGATCTGGCCAGTTGAGCAACAATGGCTGCATCAATGACGAGACCCAGAGGAGGCGTGTCGAGAATAATATAATCGTATATTTTTCTCCCCTGCTGAATTAACGCTTTAAATCGTCCATATCCCAGAAGCTCTGCAGGATTTGGAGGAACCGGACCAGCTGCAATGATTTGCAAATTGGGCATATCCGTCCGGACCATGACTTCTTTAAGCTGTGACTGTCCGGACAGAAAATGAGAGAGTCCCTTGAGCTCACCGGAAAATTCAAGCTTTCCGGTTATGACAGAATTACGCATATCTGTATCGATAAACAGAACCCTGTAGCCGGCGTCTGCCAGTGAATGTGCCAGATTAATTGCTACTGTACTTTTGCCTTCATGCGGTATACTGCTGGTTACAGCGATCACACGGTTATGTTCACCTGCAAATTCGATATTCGTACGCAAAGTCCGGAAAGCTTCCAGTGAATAATAATCTTTATAGATAATCCCGTTTCTAAAATGTACCTGATTCATGAAAGTCCGCCTACTTCCTGTTTATAATGCTGAATTTCCTGGCAGTTTTTCTGTTTTTCTTTTTATCTTCATTTGAATCTGATCTGAGTGGGATTTCAGCCAGAGTTCCCATTCCCAGAAGATCCTTAACATCGTCGGCAGACTTCAGGGTATCGTCATGCAGAAAACTGATCGTCAGAAACAAGGCCGCAGCCAGTATGCCAATGACAGCCGAAAAAGCGGTATATTTGACTACACTGGGTCTTGCACTTTTAACCGGAAGATTTGCTTCATCTACCGTATTGGCCGATTCGACATTCATGACTGTTTTGACCTGCTCCTGTACGGCTTCCCTGATGGA
Source organism: Eubacteriaceae bacterium (assembly GCA_050945075.1). Lineage (GTDB taxonomy): Bacteria > Bacillota > Clostridia > Eubacteriales > Eubacteriaceae > UBA7485. The sequence goes on from JBMNSG010000059.1 coordinate 10,071, forward strand.
GTCTGCTATATCTTTTGCTGTCTGCGGGTCTTCATTATAAACACTGATCGTTAAAATACGGGTACCTGTTGTAGTGCTTGCCGTTACTTTTTTCGAAAGATCTTCATAGCTCATATCCAGGTTCAGTTTTGAGATCACACCTTCCAGTATTGACCGCGACTGCACAAGTTCCAGATAATCCTGAGTAAGCTGGGTTCCAGCTGACAGATCGGAATAAATATAATTTGAATCACTATTGGTACTGTTTGACTGAGGCATCACATAAATTCTGGTTGTAGACATGTATTCCTGCGGAATCACATATTTTGTAATGGCAAATGCTGCTCCGCCACAGATCATTCCGACTACCAGAATCAGAACCCAGTGATTTTTAAGATTAGTCCATATGCCTTTTACATTGACGACAGTTTCCTGTTTCTTTTGTGTTTTCTCCATTAATATACCTGATTTGTATAATTCGTACGCTTTTTCATTCCCCGGTGTACGATTCCGGGAAATACTGGTCAACAACCGTTTTTGTATAGCCAGGTAGTGAATAGTCAGAGACCTGCTGAACAGTTATTGCATGATGATCCGGAAGATCAGCTGTCATTGCCATTAAAGTTGTTGCTGTTACCCTGATCCCCATAAAACATAGGCCAGGAATCAGTTTTACTATTATTCTCAAAAGTATTTTTCTTGGAATCAATGAGTCTGAAATGACAGAGAAGATAATTGGAGGAACCAAATACATTATTGCTGAAGGTACTGTCAGTCGCGGATTTTAAATAAATTGAAAATGCCGAGTCCTCTGTATTTCCGTGTGTATTACTGTCGGTAATCTGGTTGCTGGAAAAATCAGAATCTGAAAATCCGTAAAAACCAACGCCAAATTCCTTGCTGCTGCTTATACTGTTTCCTGTGACGACAGCATCCTCCGTGTTCTGGAAAGACATTCCGGTAGAGCAGTCACTTATGGTATTGTCTAGAATACGAACATTACGCACATTGTATTCTGTCAATAAATACTTGACTGTTTCACAGGAGATTCCTCCGCTGCAGTTCGATATCGTATTATTCTGAACCAGTACGCCGTCCGCCGCCCTGAGCAGGATGCCGCTGCCTCTGGTATGATTTTTTATGACGTTATTGGTGATGGTAATGTTTTTATTCCAGCCAGCTTTGGAGCCATAAATGGAAACTGGTTCCGACATATCGCTGCCATCAAAATAGTTACTGTCTACCACCAGATTGGATGTAGGTTCACCCATCGTAATCACACCACAGTCCGAGTCAAGAAATGTACAGTTCTGTACAGTAACCGTGTCACAGCCCTTTAAGACTATATTTAATGAATAATTATTTTTAAATGTACAGTTCCGTATGATTACATTTTTTGAATTTGAAATTGTCAGGTTCACAACGCCCTGCTGATCATCTCCTGCCACATGTTCTTTGTTTCCGTCAAACGTCAGATTTTCCAGTACCAGCCCATCGCAGCTGTCTAACTGGAGTGCAATATCCCAGTTGGCTGCCTGCGCATCATCTGAAGATTTAATAACCGTACCATCTGAAGCACCGGATATTGTAGTATTGGTCAGTCCTGTAACAACGACGTTTTTCACTGCCAGCGTCCCGCTATCCAGACTGATTGTATCGGAACCGTTCGTCAGCGTTGAATACAGCTGTGCGGATTGTGTATCCAGGCTTGCAGGATCTGATGCAACAGGCTTGCTGTCATGCTGTCCGTGTACCAGAATCACCGCAATCAGAATAACAGCAATCAGCAAAACAACCGCTAAAATGATCACAATACGTCGCCGTTTTCTTTTGTCCATCCTGCCTCTTTTCTCACATAAACTGTTTTGGTGACTGAAATCTTGTAAAGCTTCATACGCTCGTCAGTCTCTGATGATCTCCATAAACCAGAAATTTGTTTTTAAATTGCTCATATCGTTTTATTCTTCAGAATCCGTACTGCCGTCAGACGATACAATTTATCTGCGTACGTCCGTGAATACTTTTTCTCGATATAATCAGCACCGGCTTTAAGCTGAGGGCGCCTGTGGTTGATACCATGTGTATCGGAACTCATCAGATCTACCAGACATTCGTCCAGTGCATGGGCAACGAAACGCTGAAGCGTTTTACTGCCAGCACTTGTAACAGCCCCGCTGTTCATCTGAATCACAATACCCATGTCTTTCAGTTTCCTGGTGTATTCTATATTTTTGTAAAAAGCCGGGTAACGGTCAATATGAGCCAGAATCGGCCGAAATCCCATCATGCTGACTTTAAGCAGTCCCTGTTCGATTCTTTCACAGGAATCCTCCGGTTCGAATTCTACCATCAGATAATTAGAATTTCCCATCGTCCATTCCGGATGCTGCGGAAGAATTTCCGGCAGGCTTTCTTCCCAGGCGACTTCTCTTCCAAGATAAATCTGAAACCATGGATTGATTTCACGAGCCAGGTCTCTCGCTGTTTTAAGAGACCGCAGAATCGAGGCTGTATTTTCTGTATAACCTCTGCGGCGATTCCAATGAGGTGTTGCAGTAATCGCACGGATTCCGTCTGCCCAGGGGTGATGTTTTTATCG
>JBMNSG010000060.1:0-12535 GCA_050945075.1 Eubacteriaceae bacterium
TGAAATACTGGAATACGATAAGATAGTAAGATACAAGTGAAAGACTGCGTGAAAACAGATGAAATATTATTTTGATAAAATGCATGGCTGCGGAAACGATTTTATATTTATCGAAAACTCTGCAGGACTGATTGAATTCACACCGGAGCAGATCGCTTTTTTATGCGATCGGCATTTCGGGATTGGCGCGGACGGCTTGATCCTTACAGAAAAAAGGGCGGGCCGTTTCTTCATGAATTATTACAATTCTGATGGAACAGCTGCCCAGATGTGCGGAAACGGTATGCGTTGTACAGCAGAATATCTCAGACGCTACGGATTCATCAGGGATCCGGAAGCGGTAATCGGCAGCAGAGCCGGAGATATTCCAGTGCAGATTTTGGAACCCGGGTTTATTTCTGTACAGCTGAAGGTGCCGGATTACAGCTGCGCATCCCTGCCGATGACTGCACCGGACGGAAGCGATGAGGCTGTCGATTGTGAACTGGAGATTGATGGACAGAAACTGCGTTACGGGTGCCTGTCTGTCGGGAATCCACACATGGTGGTCATCGCGGATCCGGAAAAGACCGATATTGACAAGCTGGGGCCGGCTCTGGAAAATCATCCGATGTTTCCTGAAAAAGCCAACATCAACTTCGCATGGGCAGACGATCCCGGACATATCCGCCTGATTACATGGGAACGGGGCGCCGGCAGAACACTGGCCTGCGGAACCGGAACCAGCGCTACAGCAGCGCTTCTGAACAAAATCGGCCTCACGGACAATCGTGTAGAGGCGACTGTCCCCGGAGGAAAACTTGATATTGAAATAACGGAACAGGGTATCATCATGACAGGACCTGCGGCATTTGTTTTTTCAGGTGAAATTGATCTGCCTGATGACCCTGCACAGCAATCCTGACAGGAAGCGGAGGACGATATGAACAGTATGACCGGATACGGCAGAGCAGATTTGAAAAACGGCAGCAGGGAAGTTACCGTTGAAATCCGCACAGTCAACAACAGATATCGGGATATTTTTATCAAGGCGCCTCACAGCCTGAACGGAATTGAAGATAAGATCAGAAAGGCGACTGCCGAACGTCTGGGCCGCGGCCGCATCGAAATTTTCATAAAGACTTCCGGTGGTATTGATACAAATCACGTAATCTGCGATACGGAACTGGCACGTGATTATCTGAAAGCACTGGACGAACTGAAGAGTCTGGATTCCATGATTTCACAGAATGTAGATCTCGAGCTGGTGGCAAAATTTCCGGATGTCATCCGCATGGCTGATGAAACACCGGATTACGATGCGATCTGGCTTGAACTGGAGCCGGTGCTGACACGGGCTCTGGATCAGGTAGGCAATGCCCGTAAAACAGAAGGGATTGCAACGCAGGCAGATATTCTGATGCACGGAGCTGCCTTGTCAAGAGATCTTGACAAGATTGTGGCACTGGCACCGGAACAACTTGAAAAAAGTACGGAAGCCCTGAAAAACCGTATTAATACGGCTCTTCAGGATACAGGACTGGATGAAAACCGTCTGCTGGCAGAAACGGCCATCCTGGCCGACAGGCTGGCTATTGATGAAGAAACCGCAAGGCTTTCCTCACATCTGCAGCGTCTGTCTGAATTATGTGCAGACGAAACGGAACCCGTCGGACGCCGGCTTGATTTTCTGGTCCAGGAAATCAACCGCGAAATTAACACCATCGGCTCCAAAACCGACAGTATAGATATTACCAATCTGGTCGTGGATATGAAGGGTGAAGCAGAAAAAATCAGAGAGCAGGTGCAGAATATTGAATAATCAGGAACTGCAGCAGCAGTACACTGACTCTAAGGGAATACTGATTGTTGTCTCAGGTCCTGCAGGAGCGGGGAAGGGAACAATCTGCAAATGCCTGGTAGAAGGCTCCTGCAAAACGGCACTGTCGGTTTCTGAAACCACCCGCCCCATGAGAAAAGGCGATGCAGAAGGTGTTACCTATCATTTTGTATCAAAAACAGACTTTGAGAATCGCATTTCGGAGAATTATTATCTGGAATGGGCCAGAGTCTATGATAATTATTACGGAACCCCAAAATCCAGAATCATGGAAAAGCTCAACGCAGGACATGACGTGATCCTGGAAATTGATCCTCAGGGAGCGGATAATATCCGTAAGAATTTCCCTCAGGCCATTACAGTTTTTATTATGCCGCCTTCTCTTGAAGAACTGCGCAGACGGATTACCGGCCGCGGTTCCGAAACACCGGAACAGATTGACAAACGGATGAGCTGTACCGAAGATGAAATCGGGCAGGCACCGAAGTACGATTATATTCTTGTAAACCGGGATCAAAAGCTTGAACAGACAGTCGAACAGCTCAAAGCTGTGATTACGGCTGAACATCTGCGGACCTCGCGGATATTGAATACGACACCGGCTGAGCGGACAGAATCTGTTTGACAGACACGATCCGTTCATTTAATATAGATTGCTGCAAAGGGCTTTGCCGTGCGGATTTTCTACGCGGCCGGACCCGCTAGATTCATTAAAGGAGTATCCATGAAACCTAATATTTCTGACAGCTACACAAAAAAAGGCATGCGCTATCCGGCACTCAACGACCTGATTGCCAAAGCGAATAATAAATACGAACTGGTTCTGGCAACAGCGAAACGTGCCAGAGAAATTGTTGACGGAGACGAACCACTGGTTAAAATCACGATTGACAATCCGATTTCCATTGCCACGGCTGAAATCGCCGAAGGCCTGGTGACTCTGAACAATCCCTGCTTCGATGAAGAACTGGGTGAAATCGCCGAACCCTCCAACACTAAAACCGCTGCTTCCAAAGGCAACAACGTAAACGGCTGATTCTGTTGAAGATTGCACAGATCTTCATTGACCAGAAAAACAAGCGTCTGGACAGGCCTTTCGATTATCTGGTGCCTGACACTGCCTGTCCCGGAATGCGGACCGTCCAGCGTTTTAGCGGAGAATCGAGAGTAACAAAAGGATTTATCGCCGGTATCTCAGAAAGCTCCGATTATCAGGGTGATCTGAAAGCGGTCGACCGGGTTCTTGACCGGGAACCGGTCCTTACACAAGAACAGATCCAGCTCTGCCTGAAGCTCAAGCAGAGCTGTTTCTGTCTTTTCTGGGAAGCACTGGCTTTCTTTACAGCCTGGACGCCGTTACGCCGTAAAGCTAAAGGACTTGAACCTTACAGGCTTGAAGACGAGGTGTGGCTCACACTCCGCGAGGAACCGGAACGGACCGGTGCTGTACAGGAGGAAATTATTCAGCTCCTGAAGAAGCATGACTGGTCATACCTGAAGCTGCGTGAAATTATGCCTAACGTACGGCCGTCTCTGAAATCTCTGCATGATAAAGGAGCAGTCGAAAAGTACAGCAGAAAACCGGCGATATTGAGTCCGCCGCCCCAGATTCCCGGAGATTTTGCAGAGGATCTTCGATTTGATCCGTTTTCCGGGGATTCAAAAGAGACAGCAGGACCGGTTTATATAGAAGCCGGACAAGACAGAGAACTAGATTTGCTGATCCGCTCATTCATACGCAGGGACCGGCCGCTGCTGATTATAGCACCTTCTGTGGAAGACGCAGCACGGCTGGCAGACAGCATTGCGGCAAGTACCGCCATTACACCGGTTCAATACCATGGCAGACTCAGTGCTTCTGAACGATGGGCCTGTGTCCATAATTTCCAGGCCGGCAGCACCATGGTTATGACTGCCACTCCCGCGGGATTGTTCATTCCCTTTGGAAACAGTTCCGACCGGAAGGCGCCGCTCATTCTGGTTACTGATGCCGGGAGCGAACGCTATCATCTGCCGGGACGTCTGAGCCTTGATTCAGTGAGAACGGCAGAAGCTCTGGCTGTACAGACAGGAGCACAGCTGGTTCTGACTGACCGGATGCCATCGGTGTTATCGCGGTATAAAACAGACGGAAACAGGAAATGGACCGACAAAACGACGGAATTCCAAGCCTGCCTGAAGCCGGACGTGGAATATCCGGATCAGGAATCAGAACCGGATTGTACTGCTACAGTCGTGAGAATGGACAGAGAGCTCAGAAACGGCAATACAGGCATCCTGTCCCGGAAGCTCTCGGAAAGCATTCGACATTCACTTGCAGACGGTAAAAAAACCGTGCTGCTCCTGAACAGACGGGGCTATGTAAGACATGTATTCTGTCGGAACTGCGGTTACAGCTTTACCTGTCCGGACTGCGGAATTGCCCTTCAGACAGACAAAAGCGGCAGATTCCTGTACTGCAGGGACTGTGGTTACAAAATGCCGCGCCCGCAAAGCTGTCCGCAATGCGGCAGCAGTCAGATCCGCGAAAGCGGTATGGGGATTGAAAAGGCAGCAGAACTCGTAAGCCGCAGCTTTCCTGAGGCCCGGGTGGGCATCTATCCGGAAACAGAAGAGGCAGATATTCTTATCGGCACCCAGGCTCTGCTCGGAAAACGCAGCTTTTCGGGAACCGGTACGGCGGCAGCCCTGCTGATAGACTTGGATACAGGTTTTCCCGATTATCGGGCCGATGAACGGGCGTTTCGCCTGTACCGCAAATTTTTCAGGCGTGTCTCTGAAACACAGCAGCCTGACCGGATTATCCAGACTTATTCCGGTGATTCGGAAACAGTGCGGGCAGCAGCGGGTTCTCCGGAAATCTTTCTTCCTGCTCAGGCTGAGTACAGGAGGCTGATGCAGCTGCCGCCGTATGCGGAGCTTTTTGTTTTTACCCTCACAGCTCAGGATCCCGAAACAGCCCGCAGAGAAAGCGGTATCCTGAACAGCAGGCTGACCAGTCTGTGTACAGCTAAAGGAATTGACGCCAGAATACTGCCGGTATTCAGACTTTCCGGCCATGCCGGTTCCTGTCGTTTTACAGTCAGAAGCAACGATCCGCAGTTCAGAAAATTTTTGCACCGATTATATAAAGACGGTGAGATTGAAGCACTGCTTTCGCGGGTTTCAATCAATATCAACCCGCCCAATATTTTATAGATACTTTTTAGCCGCTCCCGCATTGTTCACCAGCAGTGCGGTGTCCGGCAGTTTTCATAAAAACGCCCCGGTTTTCCGTGAAGACGGCGTTTATACAGGAGAAAAAATGGCATTAAGACAGATAAGAATGGATAAAGACCCGGTACTGAGAAAACAGACGCGTGAAATTTCTGAAATAACACAGCATATCCGCGATCTGGCTCAGGATATGTTCGACACCATGTATCAGGCAGAAGGCGTAGGCCTTGCCGCACCGCAGGTGGGTATTCTGAAAAAAATGGTGGTGATCGATACCGGTGAAAATCCGATTGTACTGATTAATCCGGTTGTTTCCGATCCCCAGGGATCCATTGTGATGGAAGAAGCATGCCTGAGCTTTCCGGACCGGTCCGGGCAGGTAGTACGGCCGGAACAGGTTAAAGTCACTTTTACCGATCTGGACGGAAACGAACAGACACTCGAATGCGACGGACTGCTGGCGCGGGCTGTCTGCCACGAAGTAGACCATCTGAACGGTATTGTATTCCTGGACCGTGTAATTGAAGGTACTCTTCACGATGACAGAATCTGATTTCAAAGCAGCAGAAAACTCTCCGGCACAGGACGAAAAAATCCGTGTTGTGTTCATGGGATCTTCGGATTTCGCAGTTGCAGCACTGCAGGCACTGGCCCGGGATGACCGTTATCTGATAACGCTGGCGGCCGTTCAGCCGGACCGTCCCAACAGCAGAGGGAAGAAAATTGTTCCGCTGCCGGTCAAAAAAGCAGCTGAAGAGCTGGGAATCCCGGTTTATCAGCCGGAACATATTTCAGCTGAAGGTGAAGCGCTTTTAAAAAGCCAGAATGCGGATCTGTTTATCGTCTGCGCATACGGGCAGATTCTGAAACAGAATATTCTGGATATTCCCAAATACGGCTGCCTGAATATCCACGGTTCACTGCTCCCGCATCTGCGCGGCGCAGCACCGGTTCACAGGGCGATTCTCGCCGGAGACAAGCGTTCAGGCGTGACTATTATGAAGCTTGACGCCGGAATGGATACCGGGGACATGCTCTCCAAAGCTGAAACTGAAATAACGGAAACAACCACAGTCGGTGAACTCCATGACCGGCTGGCCGATCTGGGCGCAGAGCTGCTGATCAGGACCATCCCGGAATATATTGAGGGAAAGATTACGCCGGTTCCCCAGGACGAGGCACTGGCCGATTATGCAGATAAAATTGAAAAGTCGGAGGGCTGTATCGACTGGAGCCGGACATCTGAAGAAATTATCCGGCGCATCAACGCAACCGACCCGTTTCCGGGTGCTTTTACCACAATCAGTGACCATGACAAGCTTAAAAAAATGAAAGTCTTTACACCGTCAGCCTGTACATCAGCCGGAGAACCGGATTTACAGCCCGGGACGGTTGTGAATGCGGATCAGAAGGGCGGACTGGTTATCAAAACAGGGGATGGCAGTGTTCAGATTGGCGAGGTGCAGATGCCGGGCCGCAAGCGCATGAAAACATCCGATTATTTCAAGGGAAATTCAATCGCAACGGGTACAATACTCGGAGCACAACAGGCCTGATCGTATAAGAACAGGCCTCTGGAACGGAGAAAAAACATGTTTTATTTCTGGGACTGGACGATGCTGATCCTGATACCGGGTATCATTATTTCGGCAATCGCTCAGGCAAAAGTATCAAGCGCCTATTCGCGCTACAGTGAGGTCAGGACTGCCAACGGTTTAACGGGAGCCGAAGCCTCCAGAGAAATTATGAATGACAGCGGACTCAGGGGTGTACAGATTGTCCAGATTGGCGGTAAGCTGACGGATAATTACAATCCAAAAACCAAAATGATGAGTCTTTCACAGGGTGTCTGCAACCAGGCTACGGTAGCAGCAGTCGGTATTGCAGCGCATGAAACTGGTCATGCTTTACAGGATATGGACGGATACGCGCCCATGAAATTCCGTAATGCCATTGTTCCCGTATGTGGTTTTGCATCCAATGCCTCATGGCCCCTGTTTATTCTGGGATTCTTTTTCGGAAATTCCAGCTTTGGCATCACGCTTATGGACATTGGGATCGGACTGTTCTGTGTCGCTCTGGTATTCTACCTGATTACGCTGCCGGTGGAATTCAATGCCAGCAAGCGTGCGATGCAGGCCCTTGATCAGTACGGACTGGTTACGGAAGAAGAGCTGGTCGGTGTCAAACGTGTGCTGAATGCAGCAGCGCTGACCTATGTCGCCAGCATGCTGGCAGCACTGCTGAACCTGGTCCGCCTGCTGGCTCTGCGCGGCAGCCGAAACTGATGGATGCCCGTACTGCAGCACTGAATATTCTCAGACGCACGGAAGAAGACGGCGCCTATGCCAATCTTGAGCTGGACAGACTGCTGTCTTCCGGCGAACTGCCTAAGAAAGACAAGAACCTATGCACGAAGCTGGTTTACGGGACATTACAGAACCGTGAGCTGCTGGATTCTGTCCTCAGGGGTTTCATTACCCGCGGCTTTAACAAGCTCAGGCCGGCCGTAAAAAATGCGCTGCGCCTGGGTGCCTATCAGATTCTGATGCTGGACGCCATTCCGGACTATGCTGCCATTGACGCGGCTGTTTCCCAGGTCAGAAAGACCGACCGCCGGCAGGCTGGAATGGCCAATGGCGTTCTCCGGAACATTGCCAGGAACCATGACCGCATTCTCAGTGATATCAAAACAGCACCGGCCCGGATCCGGGCTTCGGTTCCGGAATGGATAGCGGATCTTTATACACAGAGCTACGGAGATCAGGCAGAAGAAATTCTGGGGATGATGAACAGCAGGCCGCCGCTTACCGTCAGGGTCAATACCCTTAAAACGGACAGGCACAGTCTGATGAAAGAGTTGGCTGATGCCGGCATCGGCTCGGTTCCTGCTTCCATCGGCGAAAACAGTCTGATACTCGACGAGGGCAGCCTGCCGGACGGTGGAATTGAAGCACTTCCTGCTTTCAAAGAAGGCCGGATGATTGTTCAGGATGCGGGTGCGGCTCTGATCGGCGAAATGCTGTCACCTGAACCGGATACCGAAGTATTCGATCTGTGTGCGGCTCCCGGCGGCAAAACCACCCATCTGGCAGCAATCATGAAGAATACCGGTACCATTCACGCCGGTGATATCCATGCAAACCGGCTGGCGCTGATCCGCGAAAATGCAGAGCGTCTGGGCTGTACCGATATTGATCCGGTGCAGATGGATGCTTCCCTGAAACCGGATGAAAGCGAAACCGGAGCCTGCGATTCCATTCTTCTGGACGCACCATGTTCGGGACTGGGGATTATCCGCAGAAAACCGGATATCCGTTATCGTGTTTCGCCGGCGGACCTGCCCGGACTGGAAAAGCTGCAGGCCGGAATGCTCGACGCAGCAGATGACAGACTTAAATCAGGCGGCAGGCTTGTCTATTCAACCTGTACCGTCAATCCGGAAGAGAATGAAAAACAGATCCGGAGATTTCTTGAAAAACACGACGATTACCGGCTTGTCCGGGAACGCAGGACCTCGCCTCTCGAAGACGCAGACTGCTTTTATATGTGTGAACTCAAAAAGGCCTGACGGCCTTTTTGTCACGTTAAGCCGCGAAACGGCGGAAAGGATACCCGATGTCACAGGATAAGAAAATCAATCTCTTTGGGTTGTCGGAAGACGAACTGAAACAGGTCGCGGCGGATCTCGGTGAAAAACCATTCAGAGGCAGACAGCTTTACAACTGGATTTACGAACAGAAGGCAGGCAGTTTTGATGAAATGGGCAATCTGCCCAAAGCATTCAGAGAAAAACTGGACCGGAAATATCAGGTTTTCACCGGCATTATTGAACGAAAACAGGTGGATCCGGAAGACGGCACTATCAAATACCTGACCCGGCTGGACGACGGGGAATTTGTCGAAAGCGTTCTGATGGAATACGAGCACGGTAATTCTATCTGTTTATCGACTCAGGTCGGATGTAATATGGGCTGCACCTTCTGCGCCTCCGGGCTGGGCGGAAAGGTCAGAGATCTGACGGCGGCTGAAATTGCCGGTCAGATTGTATCGGCGGAAAAAGACTCCGGGCGCAGAGTCTCGAATGTTGTGCTCATGGGCATGGGAGAACCGCTGGATAATTTTGACGAGGTCATCCGCTTTATTGAACTGGCCAACAAGGAGCTCGGCATCGGCCAGCGCCATATTACACTGTCTACCTGCGGACTGGTTCCCGGAATCGAAAGACTCGGCGATCTGGGCCTGCAGATTAACCTTGCTGTTTCACTGCATTCACCTTTTCAGACGGAACGGGCGAAGATCATGCCCGTTGCCAGAGCTTTTCCGATAGACAGGCTTATTCAGGCCTGCGACGACTATTTTGACAAAACCGGACGCCGTGTAACCTATGAATACACGCTCATCGACGGAGTGAATGACAGGCCGGAGGATGTAGCGGAACTGAAGAAACTGGTAGGCGGCAAACCTCATCATATTAATCTGATTCCGCTCAATTCTGTAACGGAAACGAATCACAAACGTAGCCATAATGTAAATTTATTTGCGTCTGAATTGAAAAAACTGGGTCTTAACAGTACAATTAGAAGAAAAAACGGCAGCAATATCGATGCTGCCTGCGGACAGCTTCGCAGAAACAGCATGAGGTAAAGAATGAAGTGTGCTTACTCGACAAACATAGGCGCAAAACGAAAAATTAATCAGGATGCCTGTCTGGCTGCCGAGATCACGAACAATGGTATCGAGTATTATATATTCGCGGCGGCCGACGGACTCGGCGGCCACCGTTCCGGTGAAGTTGCCAGTCAGATGGCAGTTGATTATATTAAGGATTTTCTGCCTGATATCAACGATTATTCGGATCCCGTGGAAATGGATCATTTCGTCAATGACATCAATTCAGAAATCGTCCGGGCCAGTATTCATGATCCGGAGCTTTCAGGGATGGCGACCACGCTGACGCTGTGTATACTTGGCGGCAATGATCTTGACATCATCCAGATTGGCGACAGCAGGGCTTACCGAATTAACAAAAAGGGAATCTCGCGTCTGACCAAGGATCATTCGCTGGTGCAGATGCTCATTGACGAAGGCCGTCTTTCTCCGGAAGATGCACAGCGGCATCCTCAGAAGAATGTCATTACCCGCGCCCTCGGTACAGATTCCATGGTCAGCATTGACCTGTATGAATATGAGGTTAAATCAGGGGATACTTTCCTTGTCTGCACGGACGGTTTGTACAACATGGTTTCGGAAGAGGAAATCTGCAGAATTGTGCAGGAAAATTCACCTGAATCAGCAGTTAAACAGCTGATTAATCTTGCCAACGAAAACGGAGGAAGCGACAACATTACCGTTTTAATATTCAACAGCGAAGGAGACACGTCTGATGATCAATAAAATATTGAACGACCGCTATCAGATCGTGGAACTGATCGGACGCGGCGGAATGGCCTATGTCTACAAGGCAAAGGACCTGAAACTGAACCGTTTTGTAGCGGTTAAGGTGCTGCGTGAAGAATATACGGATAATGCGCAGTTTATTAAAAAATTTGACAGAGAGTCTCAGGCAGCAGCCGGGCTTTCTCATCCGAATATCGTTTCGGTTTTTGATGTAGGTGTCCAGGATAATATTTATTACATTATCATGGAATACGTAGATGGGATTACGCTCAAACAGTACCTCGATAAAAAAGGTCATCTCGACTACGAAGAAGCTACGCAGTACATTCTTGAAATTGCGGAAGCGCTCAAATGCGCCCATGAACATAAAATCATCCACAGGGATATCAAACCGCATAATATCCTTCTCACCAAGACACTTACGCCAAAAGTCGCAGACTTTGGCATCGCCAGGGCGATTACTTCCAGCACGGTTACCATCACCAATCAGACAATGGGTTCAGTTCATTACATTTCTCCGGAACAGGCCAGAGGCGGTTTTGTAGACGAGCGTTCTGATCTTTATTCACTGGGGATCATGTATTATGAGCTCCTGACAGGACAGCTTCCCTTTGATGAGGAAAGCACTGTTTCCATTGCAATCAAGCATATCCAGGAACCCCTGAATCCGCCTAAGAATCTGGTGCCGGATCTTCCGGACTCGGTTAACAAGGTTGTAGTCAAGCTTACACAGAAAAAACCGGAAGACCGGTATCAGAACTGTGATGAGCTCATCAAAGATCTGGATCTGATGCTCAATGACTTCAGCACACAGCTGGCAGGATCTAATGTTCCGTTTCTCGAAGAAGACGATACGGGCCTGTTCAAGGTGGAACCGGTCACTGCTCCGCTTACAGATACGCAGGCGGAAGCGGAAGCAGCTGTTTCGGATGGAAGCAGCGGGAAAAAGAAGAAGAAAAAATCAGCCTGGGTGGTCGTCTGCATCCTTCTGGTTATCGCCGGGATCTGTGCAGTCCTGTACATGAACGGGGTGATTTTCAATAAAACCGTTACCGTTCCGGATGTAGGCGGAATGAATCTGACGGATGCTACGGCAGCACTCAAAAATGTCAATCTGTCACTCGAAGTAGAACAGGAAGTTTACAATGCCGATGTCGAATCCGGAAAGATTATTTCCCAGAATCCGACTGCCGGCAGTGAATCCAAGGAAAACAAGATCGTCAAGGTGACGGTCAGCAAGGGCGTCAAAACAGTTTCTGTCCCGGATGTTGTGGGAATGGACGAGGATGCCGCTACATCGGCTCTGACCAATGCCAAGTTCTCGGTGGATATCAAACGTGAATACAATTCCTATTACAGCTACGGGGAAGTGTTCCAGATGGATCCTTCGGCTTCCAGCACGGTGCAGGAAGGAACCAAGGTTACAATCTATGTCAGCAAGGGCGAGGATACAGTTACAGTACCCGGAATTGTGGGCTTGACGCAGGCGGATGCCCAGTCACGGCTTACAGCCAACAACCTGAACGTCGGGACCGTGACACAGTCGGAAAGCAGCCAGTATGCAGCAGGTGTCGTTATTTCTCAGGATCCTGCGGAAAGCACCAGTGTTTCCAAGGGAACCTATATCAACTTCGTCGTCAGCTCCGGACCGGCTTCAACTTCAGGAACCAATTCCGGTACCAATAGTGGAAACAACACGAGCGGAAGCGGAACCGGCGGGACTGGAACCACTACAGGTGGTACTGGCGGAAGCAGTACCACAACTACAACCACAACCGGTCAGTAAGCGGACATTTATATGAACGATAAAAAAAACGAACTGAATATCAGCGCACGCATCATCAAGGGGATCGGGGGGTTCTATTACGCAGAACCCCTCGATCCGCTGTTTTTATCCGGACTTTTGGAAAAGGCAGAACCGGATCAGAAAGAAATCATCTTGGCAAATCCTCCTCAGATACCGATTGAGTGTAAACCCAGGGGATTGTTCAGGCATAAGAAAATGAAGCCTGCCATCGGAGATCTGATTACCCTCGAGCCGGATATGGAAGGCGGCTGGGTGATTACTGAAATTGCAGAACGCAGCAACAGTTTTATCAG
>JBMNSG010000061.1:0-12388 GCA_050945075.1 Eubacteriaceae bacterium
GACTGACTTTCAAATCCGCCGATATCATGGCTCCAGAAACCGAATCCCGACATCAGCAGCGAGAGACCGCCGCGCAGGCTCTGTTCCATTGATTCGTAATCGGACCAGCAGTCTCCGCCCCAGTGAACCGGGAATTTCTGTCCGCCGACTGTTGCCGAACGGGCAAACAGGACCGCTTCTCCTTTTCCTCTTTCCTGTTCAATCAGTTCAAAAACCGACTGATTATACAGCTGCGTGTAATAGTTGTGCATTTTGACCGGATCGGATCCGTCGTAATAAACGCAGTCCGTCGGGATTCGTTCACCAAAATCTGTTTTGAAACAATCAACGCCCATGTCCATGAGCCGTTTGAGCTTGCTCTGGTACCAGGCTCTGGCATCCGGATTGGTAAAGTCGACGATCGCCATGCCCGGCTGCCACATATCCCACTGCCAGACAGAACCGGCTTTGTTTTTCAGGAAATATCCGTTTTCCATTCCTTCCCGGAATAACGGTGAAGCCTGGGCAATATACGGATTAATCCAGACGCAGATCTTGATGCCCTTATCTTTGATTCGCTGGAGCATACCTGCGGGATCCGGGAATACATCGCTGTCCCATTCAAAATCACACCACTGGAAACCCTTCATCCAGTAACTGTCAAAATGAAATACGGAAAGCGGAATACCGCGTTCCTGCATGCCGTCGATAAAGGACATGACTGTCTTTTCATCATAATTGGTGGTGAATGATGTTGAGAGCCAGAGCCCGAATGTCCATGGCGCCGGTACTGCCGGTTTTCCGGTCAGATCAGTGTAGCTTCCGAGAACGTCTTTAAGACTGTCCCCGCCGATGAAAATATAGTCGAGCTTTTCTCCCGGAACCGAAAAGGCAATCTTGTTGACATTTTCTGTTCCGATTTCAAAGGAAACTTTTTCTGTCTGATTGACGAAAATACCGTAATCTTTACTGGAAAGGTAAAATGGAATATTCTTATATGCCTGTTCAGTGGACGTCCCGCCGTCATTCTGCCAGATATCGACCGTCTGACCATTCTTCACGAACGGCGTAAAGCGTTCGCCCAGCCCGTAAAACAGCTCGCCCACAGAAATTGTAAACTGCTGTCTCATATAACTGTCATCATCATTACAGGAAGAATAGGCATCCCCTTTCCAGTCGGTCTTCAGATAAGCCAGATCGCGGGAACCGCTGGTGCATTTGAGCTCGTTGTCCCAGTAATAGGACATCTGCCAGTTTTCCTTATCAATGATCAACGAGGCACTGCCGCTGCGGACAATCAGCATTTCTTTATTGTCGCGGACTTCCATCTTGTTGTCCTGGTCGACTGCCAGTTCAAAAGCCGGTTCGTTCAGTGCTGTTCCCAGATAATGAGCCGTTCTGACCCGGATCATATTTTTTCGGGGCGCCGTAATTTCAAGAGTCAGGTTTACGCCGCCCAGTGTATCGCCGCGATGCTGTATCTTATGAGTCGGAGCCGTAATTGTAACTCTGCTGTCGTTAATGTCCGTATAAAAAGCTTCCGCCGGCGAGAAGCCTGCGCAGTTTTCTTTGTAAAGCCAGCATCCGTTTCCAAATTTCAATTTTTTATCCTCCGCCTGATATATTTCTTATTTGCTGTCAGTTTACAGCAGTATGAATATTGCGCCTACTCCAATAATTCGACTAGTAGTATTGGAATTATTAGTGTATTTTTTTAGTAGGATGTGGAATAAAATAGCATTAATAAAAAAATGAGAGTATCCGGATGAAAAACACACTGCTCAGGCGCTTTGCCTGGCCCAATATCAAACATCAGATTTTCTATATCTTCCTGCTCTGTATTCTGATTCCGCTCGTGATCTTCGGGATTTTCGCCATCCAGCACGCGCGCAGTGAAATGGAGG
This sequence comes from Eubacteriaceae bacterium, assembly GCA_050945075.1. GTDB lineage: Bacteria > Bacillota > Clostridia > Eubacteriales > Eubacteriaceae > UBA7485. The sequence goes on from JBMNSG010000061.1 coordinate 1,884, forward strand.
ATTATTACTATTCTCTGGCAGAATCAGACTGTATCAGGGTGACTTCGATTGTTTTCGATACGACGACCACGGCCTTCACGACCAGCAATGCCATTGTGGGAAGCACCGCTTCCATGAGTATGTTCGGAAGCAGTGAACCGGCTGATACCGGGGCCGGTTCACAATATGATTATGTGAATACAGCGCTGGAAACACTGCAGGGACAGAGTGCTGCCATTTCCAAAATCACGGTCTACACCAATAACCCGAATATTCCGTCCAGTACCATGATCAGCTCCGAAACCGGCGGTTTTGCGAGTGATGTCTGGTATCAGAAAATCATCCCCGGGCAGTGGCGGGCCTGGATCTGTATGGAACGTACAGACGCACTGGGCCGGAATTATTCAGAACTGACGCTGGTCATGCGAATCGGCTCGACTGATCCGCAGTATCAGTCCTATCTGGTTCTCGGAATAGACAATAACTATTTGAGGAACATGATCGGCAACGACAGCTTTACCACCCTCATTGCTGTACAGGGAAATCCGATCTTTTATGCTTCCGATCCCATCCTGCTGGATAAGAGTTTTCCGGCTCCGGCTGCTGCAGATGGCGATCACCGGTACCGGGGACCGATTGACATAAACGGCACCGAAGAGCTCGGATATTTTCAGACCTTCAAGCCCTATATGACGGACGATACCTTCCTCATTGAGATCACAGATCCCCGGGCATTTCCAAATATCGGCAATATTACCTGGATTTACCTGATGATTCTGGCTGTAACGACCATTGTTCCGGGAATTATAGTCTTTCTGTATTCGAACTTTTTCAGCCGCCGTCTGACCACGCTCAAGAAAGCCATGCACCAGGCGAGAATGGGCAGCTATGACATTGTTGACCACTTTGACGGCAATGATGAACTGAGTGAAACTTTCCAGGATCTGAAATATACTGTAGAGGAAATCAGGCAGAAGGATGCCCGTTACTACGAAGCCCGGATTGCCAGGCAGCAATTGGAAAACAAGCAGCAGCAGACAGAATACAAGCTGCTGGCCAGCCAGATCAATCCGCACTTTCTGTATAATACGCTTGAGACCATCAGAATGCAGGCACTGGCAGCAGGAAACCGCGAGGTTGCTTCCTCGATCAAGCTGCTGGGCAAATCGATGCATTATATTCTGGAAAACACCAGCACCACTTTTACGACACTGGCACGGGAGCTGGATTATATCCAGAATTATCTGTCCATTCAGCATCTGCGCTTCGGCTCGCGGGTCAATTTCATCATTAACATTGAAAAGGGCATCGATCCGGAGAATTACTGGATACTGCCGCTGCTGCTGCAGCCGGCTATTGAAAATGCAATTGTTCACGGTCTGGAGAATATCGATTCCACCGGCGTCGTTACTGTCGACATCCGGCGCGAAGAAAGTTTTCTGATGATCCGGATCGAAGACAATGGATGCGGAATGAGTGCAGAAAGGCTTGAATATGTGCAGGAACAGATTTTAAATGATGCACTTTCCGGAGGAGGCAGCATCGGACTGAAAAATATACGCCAGCGCATCAAACTCTGTTATGGAGAACAGGCAGATCTGACCATTGACTCAGTTGTAACGGAAGGCACCACTGTCATTATTAAACTCCCGCTTGAAAAAACTGTGACCCGGTCTCCCGCGGAAACCGATGAGGACACAGTCCTGTTCAACGGGAAACCCCAAAACGGAAACGATGCTGGTGCCGGCAGGCTGAATGCCCCGGAAAAAGAAACAGGAGAATTAAATGAACAACACACTGATTAACGTGCTGATCTGTGATGACGAGCAGATCGTGCGGCAGGGTCTGAAATATATCATTGACTGGAATGAGCTGGGCTTCCGGATCTGCGATGAAGCCGAAAACGGTGAAGTTGCACTATCCAAAATCGAAAAATACCGGCCCGGCATCGTCCTCATGGATATCCGGATGCCAAAGCTGTCCGGTCTTGAGCTCATTGAAATGGTCAGAAACAACGGCTATACCGGTGAATTTATTATCCTCAGCGGGTATTCTGATTTTACCTATGCGCAGACCGCCATTAAATTCGGGGTATCCAGTTACCTGACCAAGCCCATCGATGAAGATGAGCTCACGGATGCACTGCTGGCCGCTAAAGAACGGATTAACAACCGCAGAAACCGGGAGCTGTCAATCAGGGAATATGTGGACAAGGCCAAGACTCCGGTCCTCGACGATCTGTTTACGGGTTCAGGCATGAATCCGACGCTCAATTATCAGGAAATGGGACTGGATTATCCGGTTTACCAGGTTGTCATGTTTTCTGAGTCCAGTGAAACATTCAATCATTTTAACTTTGCAGGATTTCTCAAGGTAGCTAACCGCAACAACTCCTGTTTTGAAGAGGTCAGTCACGGGGATAATACCGTAATCCTGTTAAAAGGCAGCTATGCCCTCGAGCATTTTGAAAACAGCCTGGCGCTCTTCGAAAATGACCCCAGGGGCCTGATCCCGGATGACGTGGTGATGACTTACGGACCACCGGTCTATTCGCTTGAAACCATCAGCGATTCATATTCCGCCTGCGGCAAGCTCATGGACAACCGTTTCTTTTTTGATGAAAACCAGAACCTTGTTTCCTGGCAGGATCTCCCTGACATATTCAGCAGCAAAGTCGTGCTGGACGCTGACCGGACCAGAAATTATGCGGATCTGCTTTGCAATTATATTCAGGTCTGCAACCGCAGGAAAATCACCGATGTACTCACGCAGATGAAGGCGGACGCCTGCCGCAGCGGCCAGAGCGCCACCCACATCAAATACTTCTGTACCGATGTCTTCCTTCAGATTATGCAGAATCTGAAGCATGCCTATAAAAGCAAACCGCTGATCCTCCCGGGTAATGCGGATGTGATTCGCGAAATTGAAAGCCGACAGTTTCTTTATCAGGTTCTGCTGTATTACACGGAAAATTTTGAAAAGATTATTTTTGCTCTCGGCAATCAGTCCGGAGAAAGTCTTTTCGACGATATTCTGGACTATATCTCCCGCAATTACGGACAGGCGCTCAAGCTTGAAAACATCGCTCCGTTATTCGGTTATAACAGCTCTTACCTGGGCAAGCTCTTTAAACAGAAGACTGGAGAAAACTTCAATAATTATCTGGATAAGCTCAGAATAAGCGAAGCTACCAGTCTTCTTAAAGAAACCGATATGCGCGTCTACGAAATCGCCTCCAAGGTGGGCTACCGCAATGTGGATTATTTCCATCAGAAATTCAAGAAACAGACCGGTGAAAGTCCGGCGGAATACCGCAGAACCCATCCGTCCGTATCCTGATCGTATACAGCAAAGCAGACAGCAGTATATAACAAAACGCCTGCCGTATCCGGAGGAAATATCCTCCGGCATGCGACAGGCGTTTTTCTGTACTGACTCAGACTTTTTCAGATTCTCCGACCTTCAGGACCGCGACATCCGCAGCTTCCAGGTCGATCTCATCCCCTTTCCGGTAAGATGTACCGGTCAGAAGATCACAGCAGCTCCAGGGCAGGATTGTCTTTCTGAAATGACCGCTGTGGTTAAGCAGGAAGACAAATTTTCCGTTTTCACCGATTCTGCAGGCCGCTTCCACACCTTCAGGTGTCGTCATGACCGGGCTGATACCGGATTCCCTGCACAGATCTGTCAAAAATCCTCTGTAGAACTGCCTGGACGAAGAAGTCGCCAGATAATAAGCTTTCCCTTTTCCATATTCATTTACAGTCACAACCGGCATTCCCTGATAGAAATCCTCCAGATAGCCGCTTTCGTCAACCTGTTCTGCCTTTTCCAGATGGATCAGATCACACAGAATCCTGGCCGGAAATACCTGGCCGCCATACTGGAAATGATTGTTGTCACCGTGAGGGAGTGCATCTGATTCCTCCACCCAGATTCCAAACAGATCCCTGAGTTTGCCGGGGTATCCGCCCAGCGTAATCAGATCGTTTTCCTGTGCCAGACCGCTGAAGAAGGTTGTCACAGCTGTACCGCCGTTTGCAACGAACTTTCGCAGATTTTCATCTTCATTTCCCTTGACCATATAATAGACCGGTGCAATCACCAGTTTATACGGGCTCAGATCGTCTTCGGGTCCCACGATATCCACGTCGACGTTCATCTCACGCAGGATTTCATAAAACCTGGAGAATTCCTTCAGATAGTCCAGATCCGCGCTCGGACCGGCCGAATACGTCACTGCCCACCAGTTATCCCAGTCAAAAATCAAAGCGGTCTGAGCGGGTGTTTCGGCCCCCAGCGTCGGTGCTCCAAACTTCACGAGCTCGTTTCCGAGCGTCTCGATTTCCCGGAAAACACGGGTGTTTTCACTCCCGGCGTGGTCAATAACAGCACCATGCAGCTTTTCGCAGGCGCCGCTGCTGCGGCGCAGCTGGAAAAACAAAACAGTATCTGCTCCGTGAGCCACCGCCTGCCAGCTCCACAGCCTCATTACCCCGGGGCGTTTCAACGCATTATAGGACAGCCAGTTGGTTACACTGGGCGTCTGTTCCATCAATGCGAAAGGCTTGCCGCCCCCGATTCCGCGCATCAGGTCATGGCTCATGGCAATACGGGCAAAGGAATCCTGATTTGAGGGATAGTTGTCCCAGGAGACAAAATCCATTTCACGGGCCCATTTTTTATAATCCAGCGGTTTATAAAAGCCCATCAGATTAGTTGTCACCGGAATATCCGGTGTTTCTGCTTTCACAGCATCGCGTTCCAGACAGTAGCATTCCAGGATCCGGTCAGACATGAACCGGCGGTAATCAAGAGAAATCCCCTGGAACATGGTCTGATCGACATCAATGTGTTCGCTGCGGGTATCCGGCGCTACAATCTCGTCCCAGCTGTAAAACGTATGTCCCCAGAATGAGGTGTTCCAGGCTGCGTTGAGCGCTTCCAGTGTCCCGTATTTATTCTTGAGCCATTCACGGAAAGAAGCTTCACAGTTTTCGCAGTAGCATTCTCCCCCGAATTCATTGCCGATATGCCAGGCGATAATATGGGGGTTGCTGCCGTAGCGCTGTGCCAGCTTGCGTGCCAGCTGCGCCGCATATTTGCGGTAAGTGGGGCTGCTGGGGCAGGCGTTGTGACGGCCGCCGAACTTTCTTCTGGTTCCGCCGAATTCCGTGCGCAGTACATCCGGATGACGATGTGCCATCCATGCAGGCATGGCACCCGTTGAAGTAGCCAGAATAATGTTCAGATTGTTGTCCGAAGCCAGTTTGATAATCTTGTCTAGTTTCGTAAAATTCCACGTTTCTTCATTTGGCTGCAGTGTGGCCCATGAAAAAACATTGAGTGTGACTGTATCAATGCCGGCCAGCCGGAACAGGCGCATATCCTGTTTCCAGACCGCTTCCGGCCACTGTTCGGGATTATAATCCCCGCCGTAAAGAATTTTTGATGTTTGTTCCAGATGATTGAACATTATTCCTCCTGAAAAAAGCCGGCAGTTGAAACTGCCGGCCCGTAAATCTGTTTGAATCAAACGGTGCTGTTCAGGATCAGGACTGTGATTCTGCTGTCTTGGCAGCCTGAATCTTGTCAGCCCAGAAGCCCTTGTCTACCTGGTAAACCTGATCATAACCAAGGCCGTTTACTGTATCCTGCATATCCTTGAGATCTGAATTGAATTCAGCTTCATCAGCTGCAAATACCATCTTCCAGGAATCTTCCAGAATAACCTGCTTGCACTGTTCCTTGATCGCGCTGATATCTGTTGAATAATCAGGAACTGCATAGTTTGTACCCGGTGTAACAGTAAGCATGTTCTTGTTTTCGAGATAAGAGATGGCGCTTGTGGCGTTGTCATTCTTGCTGGACCAGTCTTCTGAAAGCTTGGTCTGTGTCAGTTTGGTATAGTCATCCCAGCGCTGATAGTTATAGCAGACACCATCAGGATCTGTATCGACAAGACCGACTGCTTTGTAATTGAGCTTGGAGATCCCGTCTTTCCATGTTCCTGAACCCCAGTCCGAAGGAACCTGAACGGTATCACTGACATCGACAAATGCCTGTTTCCCGAAGTCTGTGAGAACCGGCTGTCCGTCTTTCATTTCCCATGTCAGTCCTTCAGGACCGGCAGTAGAACCGCTGGCAGCACATGAATCGAAGATACCTTCCGGTGAATAGAGCCAGTCGATGAAGTCAGCCATACGCTGCGGATCCTGTGCTTCACTCCCGATCATAATACCGACTTCCATCTTGCCCATCGGATAGGAACCGAAGGACAGGCATTTCATATCCTGAATGGTAGCTGTTGCAAAACCTTTGCCCTGACTGGTGTGTTCGGTAGTGTTATACTGTCCGGCACCGAGCCATGGCCAGAATGAATACAGGACCTGACCGTCTTTATACTTGGTCTGCAGCTGGTCAAAGTTCTGGGTGGTGGATTCAGGATCGACCAGACCCATCTGATTGGCGTTGAACAGATATTTCAGAGCTCTGACATACTGGCTGTTGTCGTCGATAATGCTTTCCACCGGAGCGGAACCATCTGCCTTGCCCATTGCAAATCCGATTGCTTCATAGCCGTAGAGTGAAGTGAGAGCACCGGCATTCTGCATGAAGTTGTCGTCCCAGTCTTTCATCAGCGAGAAAGCGTAAACCTGTTTGCCGCTGTCTGTAGTACCGGCAGCATTCTGCATCTGCTGGAGAACACCCAGTGAATCTTCCAGCGTGTTCATAGTCGGTGAGCCGACCTGTTCATAGAGATCCCAGCGCAGTGACGGTGCATTGGTCGGGTCTGTTGCTTCACAGGGTTCAGTCGCAGACTGGTTGGAGATTTCACTCGGTACAGCCCACATGCCGTCCTGACCGGAAACGGTGCTTGCTTCTTCAATAGCTTTCTTGTATTTCTGCAGATTGTCGCAGCTGCCGATATAATCGGACATATCTGCAACCAGGCCTGCACTGACCATGTCATTTAACCTGTTTTTGTCGAGGTTGGTGATAATCAGATCCCCGAGATTACCGTTGGCGGAACGGGTCTGATAGAGGGAGTCCCCGCCGCCGGCCACATTCGGTGCGATAATATTCAGGTTCATATTGAATTTGTCTTTAACGATCTTTGCAAACCAGCCTGTATCCAGTCCCTGGAAGTTGGCCTGTGAATCGAATACGTCAATCGTGATTTCTGTATCGTACGGTCCGCCTGCCGGTGAATTCACGGTAGCAGAGCTGGATTTTTTACTGCCGCACCCTGCCAGAAACGGCAGCAGCATGGCTGTAATCAGAACCGCACAGAGCGTTTTTTTGCCGAAAGAACGTACGTGCTTCGAATCTTTTGTTGTTTTGAATATTCCCTTGATTTTCTTCATTTTTTTCTCGTTTTAACCCTTGACTGATCCGATCATGATCCCTTTGACAAAGTACTTCTGGAACATCGGATAGATAAACAGTATCGGCAGGACTACGATAACGGATACGGTCATCCGGATCGAAGTCGGCGTCTGCATGGTTGCCAGGCTGGCGACTGACGCAGCGCCGCCGGAAGACTTGGCCAGTGTGGCCAGTGAACTTGCCTGATTCAGATAAACATAGAGGAGATACTGCAGTGAATACAGTTTCTGGTCGGTAATGTAAATCAATGTATCCTGGAAGGAGTTCCACTGACCGACAGCCGCCCAGATGGCAATTGTTGCCAGAATCGGGGTGCTGGTGGGCAGAACCACCTTAAAGAAACGGGTCAGAACACCTGCACCGTCAATTTCCGCTGCTTCCTGGAGTGACGGCGGCAGAGATTCCATATACGTCTTGACCATAATAATGTTAAACGGCTGGACAATCGCCGGGATAATGTAAACCCAGAACGAGTTTGTCAGACCGAGGACTTTCATGGTCATGAACATCGGGATCAGGCCGGCATTAAAGTACATGGTAATGACCATCATTCGATACCACAGCTTTTTATGCCACATATGTTCCTGAGTGAACATGAATCCCAGGTAAGCAGATGCCAGAACGGTACAAGCGGTACCGATCACAGTACGGCCGACTGAAACCATGGCCGCCGTTGACAGCCCCTGAAGCTTGAACACCTGTACATAGTTTTCAAAATGGATTCCCTGCGGGAACCAGTTGACCATGCCGGCGGCACTCAGTTCATTATTACTGATCGAGTTGATAATCAGGTAATAGAACGGATAAGCACAGATGATTGTCAGGATCCCGAAGATCACATAGTTGATCACGTTAAAGGTGATGTCCGATCCGGATAAGGTTAGCGTTTTGTTTTTCGGATTGCTCATTGTCTTCCCTCCGTCAGATCAGTCCTTCGCCGCGGGTTTTCTTCGAGACGAAATTGACGATCATCAGCAGTGTTACACTGACCAGACTCTTGAGTACGCCGATCGCTGTTGCCAGCGACAGATTTTTACCTGTCATACCAATATTGTACACGTACAGATCAAGAACCTGAATCGTCTGTTTGTTAAAAGCATTCTGGAATACAAAATACTGATCCATTCCGTTGTTCAGGAAGTTTGCGATTGACAGCATCAGCATAACAAAATAGGTAGGCATAACCAGTGGAATGGTGATGCTCTTGATAATCTGCCAGCGGCTTGCACCATCGACCCTTGCAGCTTCGTAGATTTCCTGATCAATACCGGCAATAGCGGCCAGGTACATAATCGCGCCCCAGCCAAGTGTCTTCCAGACCGTCCACAACACCATCTTAAGCCAGACGTGATCCGGACTATCCAGGAATTTAATTGGCTCTGCGATCCAGCCCCAGCTCTGCAGTACAGAGTTGACCATCCCGGATGAAGAAAACAGGCAGAACGCAATTGCGTATACCAGTGACCAGGAAATGAAATTAGGCAGTGTGGTCAGTGTCTGAACCACGTTTTTAAACCATTTGCACCGGATTTCATTCAGGAATACAGCGAAAAGCACCGGCAGGAATGATGTCAGAATACCGAGCAAGCTCATGGCAAAGGTGTTTTTCAACACCTGTATCAGCTGCTGGACCTGAGTCGCATTCGTGAAAAGCATTGCGAACCATTTGAATCCGACAAACTGACATTGAGACAGGCTCAACGGAGCCCGGTAATCATAAAAGGCATAAATCCAGCCGTACAGTGGGAAATAGGAAAACATGAAACACAGAATCAGAAACGGCAGAATCAGAAGAAACAGTTTCTTCCCCTGAGCGCTTCGGAGGCCGCTGCCACGTTTTCCTTTTTTCCCGGCAGTTGTTTTCGTACTGACAGTCTCGGCAAGTTCTTCAACTTCCGCCGCGCCTGCAGCAGAGTCATCGCCAATATCGTTCATCTTCAGTACCTCCCTCTCAAAATTTAAGTTCAGTTTAGCATCATCCGTTAATGCTTTATACCTGAGGAATTGCAGGGTGAGTGACTGAATAATTCGACTTTTTACCTTGATAACCGGCTATCTCTATTTTTGTAGGAATCGACCTCTATATTTCCGGGTCGAATTAAAAAAGAAGCGGGCGCATAATAACATTATCGAAAGAAACAGAAGCGGCTGCTTCAATATAAGACAGACGCTGGTTCGATAAAACAGGTACAGGTTTCAAAAGAAAGGCGCCGGTTCACCAGAGCAGACACCGGATCGGAAACGCTGATGCCTGGTCAGAAGAAGCTGTCGGAAAGTATTCTATATTAAAAAAGCTTCATCAATAAAATATGGAGGAACGGAAAATGCGTTTCAACCTTGATAACCCGGTATTCGACTATCTGAATACCGCAGTTCACTACTGTGCACTGAATATCGTCTTTATCCTGTGCTGCCTGCCCATTGTAACGGCGGGACCTGCCATTGCGGCACTGTATCAGGTCATGATGCGGGAGGCACGAGGTGAACACGGCTATCTGCTGAGCAAGTTTTTCCTTCACTTTAAGGAAATGTTCGTTCAGGCAGCCCTGACCTTCTTCCTGTTTGTATTGTTAATCGGAACTGCCGGATACGCCGCAGTTTTCTGGTTTGGTCTTGGAACGATGATCGGCCTGGCGGCCGCAGCACTGGCTGCTGTATTCTGTCTGTTGTGCCTGGCGGCTGCAATGTATGCATTCCCGCTGATGGCGCGTTTTCAGAACAGCTTCCGTCAGACCCTTAAAAATGCTTTCCTGATGGTGTTTGTCCATTTCAAGGCAACAGCCGGCATGATCCTTATCTGCGTGTTTATGATCAGTATGTACTGCCTGTTCACGCCGATGAAGATTTTCATGCTGCTGATAGGCTTCTCATTCATCTTCTTCTGCTGTTCGTTTATTTTGAATAAAGTATTCGAACCTTATGTAAAAGCTGCTCCGGCAGCCTGATTTTGCCATCCCCTTTTTTACCCTTCCCTTTACAGCGTTCCGGGATCCCATTCCCCGGGGCGTTTTTTTATTGTCCGGAGGATTTGATGGGTACAGGCAGAGAAATAATGGTTTGTGCAGTTCTGGAAATATAATTTGTATTTCAAGCAATAAAAAACAGGAGTCATGCAGGAAACTACATTCAGTATTCCT
>JBMNSG010000062.1:0-12322 GCA_050945075.1 Eubacteriaceae bacterium
CCGTGAAATCCGAACGATTCGGACTCAGGTATGATTCCACCGCGTGAATGAGGGCATCAATGGAGCTGGTGGCAAAAACCTGATAAGGCAGCGAATTCAGGAACTCTGGAATCAGAACTGCATAGTCTGCATACATCGACGGCGAAACCAGTCCCATCTTGGTTCCTTTCCGGGTCCGGTTTACGATGGCAATATTGGTTACTTCGCTGCCGGTCCCGCAGGTTGTCGGGATAATCACCAGTTCCCTGGAACGGGTCAGTTCGTCTCTGTCATAAAGAGAGTCGACATCATCCGCATTGTCCAGTGACAGGATTTTGGCGATATCAATCACCGTTCCTCCGCCAGCTGCAATAACCCGGTCAAAGTCATACTGCTTCGCCTCTGCAAGAATCCCGTCCACCATAACATCTGTCGGCTCGCCGCCTCCAAATTTTTCCTGGAAAATATGAATGCATCCGGGGTCTGCTGTTTTCATATAGGGTTCATAAATATATTCGTTTGTCAGAATCAGATCTCTTTTTCCGAGCCCGTAAGCTTCCGTAAATTCCTGAAAGGACAAAAAGCTCTCGATCTGCGGCACTATCTGCAATTCCTTCATAGGATGCCTGCTTTCCTGAATCTCTGTTAATGCTGTAAATAAGCCGTTTGGGTTATCCATCGTTTAAAAACGATTTTATGCTTTTACTATAACGCAACGCCGGGTCTAAATGTGACCACAGATAAAAAAATACTGAACTGCAGGCCATAACCACCTTTGAAATGATTGAGTTGAATACGAAGTATAGTTATAATTAAAATTAAATATGAAGTCCTTTTATAGCCGGAATAAACTTCATCAGTCATTCTATCTTCTTATGATCCACCCGAATTTATATGCAGGGAGCCTTTTATGCAATTGAATGAAATTCTTAATGTCCAGGATTTATCCGCGGAAACATATCTTTTAGACAAAACCTTTGTTATCAGCCATGAGCGGGCCTTCTATAATTCTGTCCGTTCAAAATACAAAGTCCTGTCAGAAAACGCAGTCACAAAATTTACTGCGAAGTATGCGTCCTTAAAGGACATAAATGACCTGATTGATGGTGCACCTCAAATTTTCATTGAAAGTATTGACGATGTACTCAATGAAATTTTACAGGATATAATCAGTGTCGGCATTTACGAAATTGACAAGAATAAAATAATCGAACTGGCTTACCAGGGAAAATATTTCGATGATTTTTCCAACTATTATTCCAAGGTATTAAATTCGTGCAACAGTATCTATCAGGATCTCAATATTACAAAGGAAAACAGGAATCAAAACCTGCAAAATGCCGGGAACTGGACCGTTGCAACCATCGGCGGAACGCTTTTTGATGCCTGGACCAACCAGCTTGAAGTAGATTCCATGAACCTGACGGAGACGCTGGCTGTAGCCGGAGTAAACGCCATTCTAAACTCTGCCAGTGAATATGCAGCCAACAACAAGCTGGAAGGAATCTTTGAATCCCCAACCGTCAAAAACGGCTTTACCGAAAGTGTCTATGAATCATGTTTTTCACTCCACAAACTCCTGATTGACTTCATGGAGTCGCTTTCCGGGCAGAAACAACTTCCGGGTGCCGTTTCGGAAGAGGATAAACAAAGGGCACGGGCCATGTTTAACAACTTTTCAACCCTTAAACTGGACGTGGATAAGCAGCAGGACTTTATCAATAGAATATTCACTCTGGATCCATATGAGCCGGATTATTACAGCTACATGATCTGTCATTACGGAGACCAGGATCAATCAATTTCAGATCTTGCAAAATTCTTTACGGTCAATACTGACGGAATCAAAAAAGACCTTCTCTCTCAGTTTGTGCAGGAGCATTCGGGAACAACCGAGGAAGATGCTGCAAAATGTAAACAAGATCTGATCAGTTACGGAAAATATTTAGGTCTTCAATCTGTTTATGGCACCGAAGCTATGGGAAACATCATGGCCCGGCAGAAAAAGCTTGATCTGGAATTCAGAACGGTTGATGGAATTGAATTTGAAACGCGTGACGACGCTTCTCATGCCAGAGAAGAATTAAAAGGTATAACACAGTTCATGCAGGATATCAAACCGCCTCTGAAAGATGCGACTCTGAGCTATGAACGAAATTTATTAGAACAAAGGGCCGCACTTGACGCTGCTTATCAAACTGCTGTAAAGAAAAAGTATCTGGAGCAGATTGACCAGCTGGATGAACAGTTCGACAAACAATTCAGGAATATTTCTTTGTTCAAAACGGCAGAAACAAGAGAAGAAGCAGCCCGCGAAAAAGCCTATCATTTCGTTAAAACACAGAATCTCCTGACGCTGGAGGATATCACAACAGCTTACAGTAACCTGGAAAATGAATTTCTTCCTGAAGTGGGGATTACTTTAGAAGAAGCAGAGAAAGCAACTGCCTATCTGGAGCAGATTAAATCGGAGATTGAGCAGGGAGTCCCGCAGGAAGGCCTGGAGAATAAAAAAATAAGCATCCTCGGAGATCAGTCCATTAACCAGCTGGCCGATAAAGCAAAAAGTCAGCTGGCTGATAAAGCAAAAAAAGGCTTTAAAGGTCTGTTCAAGAAATAAAGTATAAAAAAGCAGGATAGAAGCGGGCCCTGCCGTCCGCTGTTATCCTGCCTTTTGTTTTATTTTCTTACCTGCAGGCTCATGATAAGAGCTTGAATTTCATTCATCATGACTTTACTCTGATTCGTCGGTGATGCAGAAAGATTCAGAAAACATGACGTTCCATTGTATCGGTCAGGAGATTCCCCGAAACTGATCGGAATTCCTGAGGTACGACTGGATGTGATTGTCAGACTGAAAAACCTGCGCAGACCGATCACAATTAAAATTGCCCCCAGTGCAATCATGACTATACCCAGAATTGTCGATAAAGCGGAAGCCTGATTATAGCCAGAGTAATAGTAAGCAAGTGATCCGATCAGAGAATTGTTAAAGTTTGCGATTGCAAGCAAAGACATAATTCCCATGAGAATCAAAAACGTACCGCCTATAACTTTTCCCAGATTCAGGCATCTGCCAAAGCTGCAGTTTACACCTCTGACAGAATCAAGCCATAGTTCTTTTGAAATCCGGGTACCGCTTTTCGATGCATTAAATAAAAGCCGCTTATTGGTCACCGTTAGAACACCGGGCGTGTTACCAATCCCGATTTCACAACACTGGTAACTCTTAACCACTCTTTCATTTTCTGACATCATCTGCATGGAAGGTCCATTGTAGTACTGCGGCGCACCGGCATTTGCATATTGAGGCGAAGAAGCCGGAGCCTCCCTGTACTGGGGCTGATTTACCGGACCCTGCCGGTTGTTATTTCCGGGAGCCGGGTCAGGCGTTCTGTTTTGTGTTTTCTGTTCATGATCATTATTTCTGGGTGTCCCGCATTTCGGACAAAATCGTTCGTTATCCTGAAGCTGCGTCCCGCATTTACTGCAATAATACATATCTATCGCCTCATTTCCACTTCTGCATGGCAGAATCGCCCATCGTCTGAATATCGATCACTAACGCACCGAGTTCAGAAAGCATCCGGTCCGTATCCTGAGAAGGCGTACAGGACAATGAATATCTGGCACTGCTGCCGAAAAACACTTTTGTTTTATCCCCTATTTCCATCGGCGAACCTGTTGCACATGAAGCAAATACTGCCAGATTAAAACATTTTTTAATACCGATCAGGAAGCAGCAGACAGAAAGCGCCAGCAGAATCACACCGAAAAACACAAAATATCCGCCTACGTAATAGACATTACCATTGCTGAAACTATTCAGTGCGAACCATGCCAGTAAAACTCCGAAGATAATGTATTTCCAATTTAAAATGATACCGTAAAAAGCGTCCAGGCCGCTGACCGTGTCGATATCGACCCCTTTATCGATGCATTTGTCATTATCGTCTGCGTGAAAGATCAGCCGTTTATTGGTAACTGTTAAAAATCCCTGTGTTTTTGGAAACCGGATGTCACAGCAGGCATAAGTCCGGACTGGTCGTTCGCCTTGTTCAAGGACCGGCAGTCTCCGATTGTCTGCCTGATAATTATAGCCGGAAGGCCCCTGATAGTATTGTTGAGCCTGAGGGCTTTGACGAGGCTGATGATATGCCTGATTCGAAGCACCCTGATACTGTCTGTTTTCAGGTTGATGCGGGATTTCCTGTTCATGGTATGGCTGATTTTCAGATTGTACAGAATCCTGCTGAACCTGATGTTCACCGATATTTACCGGTTCTGTTTTAAAAGCAGGCTGAAAACCCGAAAGCGTATCCGTTTCCTTTTGATCTTCCGTACTACCCTGATCCGGCGATGAAATAACAGCTTCAGGTTTTTCTGCCGGCTGATTCGATGTTACATTGTCCGCATCAGTATTCTCATTCGAAATCTCTTTTTCCTGAAAGAACAATTCTTTTGTATAATCATCATCAACTACAGAATCATCTGAATCGTCAGCATCGAAATCCAGTTTATCCTGAGAATTATCCTGACCACAGACAGGACATATCGGATCTTCTTCGTTCATGCTTGAGCCGCAGTTCGTGCAAATTGGCATATGAATTCTCCTTTAACCGACGCCATAAATGAACGCCTTATCTTATTTAATATTATCGTATCATATATTAGATGCTTTCACCATTAACAGTGATTCTATTTTCTGAACAACAAAGTATCTTTGACAGCACACAGAATCATCAGTGAAATGTCTGCTTCAGTCTTTTTTCTTGAAATCAGAATCCAGCAAACCCTGCTGTCTGAGCATCATATCCATAGCTGAAATATCTGAGGAAATGTCCATCGCTGTGGCAGCATTTTTCTTGTCATATATATTATGAAGGGCTGTTGTAATTTTTACGAATGCCGTTTCTATCTCTTCTGCAGTACCTCTGGTCACCTCAGTTTGAATCTGATTATCTGCAATATCAGTATAAGCAGTAACCAGACTCCGGATAGTGGATAACAGATTTTCACTGACAGCTCCGGAATCCTGCTGCCTGATTTCAATCAGACAGTCTTTTGATTCTTTGAGATTGTCTGCAAAAGAAGAATTGAGCGAGATTTGTCTGTCTTCAAGAAGCTTCTGAATTAAGTCGATGGTCTGCCCGATAGAATCTGCAGTCTGAGGAGCTTTTTTTGGTACCGCAGCAATGACGGGGCGTTCCTGTCTGACAGGTTTTGGTGCCTTTTTCCCCTTTTTTGCCCGGTAAAATCCACCGCCGCGGCTATACCAGGCCAGATAAATGCCGGAAGCCGCAACACAGACCGAAATTGAAAGATCGACTGCCAGAGAATTTTCTCCGTCTCCACTACCCAGTAAAGCTAGAATACCTACCGCTGCAATAACGATTCCGAAAATCAGACCTGCTAAATGCTTTCTGTTCTGTTTCTGATCTGCTTTATAATACAAAAACCAGTTGATTGTCCCAATGATTACAAACGAAAGAAAATACCCGGACTTAGCGGCTCCATCAAATGACGGATTCGCAATAACATCCAGGAGCTGCCCGAAACAGGAGCCGGTCATGAGCATGAAAAAAGTAGCTAAATAAATCATAATATCTCCATTCCTTCATATATAGACTGATGATATAAATTGTTACTTCTATTAAACCACAACACACTTCCTCTTTTTGTCACATGTGGAAGTTTAATGATCTTATCTCCCCAATAAAAACCATTACCATAAGCAGGATCAGGATGATATAGTATAAAAACAGAATAAGAAGATAGAAAGGGATACTGCCATGAAAGACCTCACAGGCAAAACCTATACATTCTCCAATCCGCAGACTAAACTGACGTTATACGACAATTATATCTCCCTGAACCGGGAGAATTTCGATATCACCATCAGTCGTGAGCTTCGCGGTGAAACGCAGGTCTGGTACCGCGATATTACAGAAATAAAATTTGAAAAGCCTGGTTTTGCCAAATCCGGAACCATGCAGTTTACATCCGTCCGGACCGGGCCGAAGCAGAAGTCACTGCTCGGAAATGAAATTGAACTGGATCAACCGCAGAATATGATCCGGTTTAAGAAAAACCAGCTGGCCGATGCAGAAGAAATCAGAGATTTTGTCACCAGCAAAATCCAGAAATAAAAAGAGGGAATCACTGAGTACGGTGATTCCCTCTTTTTATCTGTATCGAGAAAACTATGCTGCAGCTGGTATTGTATGCTGCTTCTGGTTTGTATACTGCTTCTGTTTGATCCATTTACGGAATCTGTTTTTCCGGAGCTGAGCTTCACTCATGCAGGAAAACACCAATCCCGATTTTCACCCATTTTCCGGTTTTCTCTTTGGACGTGATTTTCCCGAAAAGCAGTTTTCCGGCATCCATAAGCCTGGCAAAGATCACATTGTCCACCTGGGGAACGTAGCCGATTTTATCACCGGCTCCATTTGTGATGACGATGGCCTGATTGTCATAGGGATTGTCCGGTTCCCGGAGAAAGACAAGCCTGTCGCCAATCTGCATTTCCGGTTCAAGCTGTTCAATGTTCCGGATGTGACTGGTACCTGCAACCCGGGTATCAAACAGAAATATATCCCGTTCAAATGGTTTACCTAATGTAAGCCCGCCGCCCTGGCCATGCATCAGCCCAACCAGTGCGCCTTTTCCTTTTATAAGTTCGCCCATTTTTACTCCATCATTTCCCGGACGCGTGCCGAATACAGATCCAGTGTTTCCCTCATCCCGCAGATATAATCATTCAGCTCCTTCTGTCTGGCCGTAAGCGCATCATCATCCTCAAGCAGCTCCTTCATGATATATGGATACTCAGTCTTGATGCGGGCTGTATTGTCATTTACCTCCTGAATGAGCGTTTTGAGACGTTCTTCTTCATTCATCAGCGCAGACAAGCCCTGATTCTTTTCGCTCGAAAGATCGGGACCGCATGCCATGGCTGCTATAGTGCGGATTCGGCTGAGATCTCCGTTTTCGTAAGCATCGACTGCACTCTGAAAAAGTCTCAATCTGTTCTCACTGGAATCAGGATGCAGATCCGGATGCAGGGCTTTGACAATATCGCGGTACAGCTTTTTCAGTTCCGCCGATTCTTCATCCGTCAATTCGCGGCACCGGCTCAGTTCAAGGGCCTCATTCATCCGGTCCAGCTGATCATTCAATGATTCCTGATATTCGGCGAACTCGTGGTCCAGCGTTTGTTCAATTGAAGCCGGATCCACCTTTTCCTGACGATTCTTTTTCGCCTGGATCAGCTGCATTTTTCGCTTGAGCCTTAAAACCCCGCACTCCAGTTTGTAGGCCTGATATTCAAGACCGCCAACCTGCAGCATATAGCTCATTTCGATTCTTCTGCACTCAATCAGAACCAGCGTATCCATTTCCTGATAAAGGCGTGTCAGTTCTTCACGAAGACTTTCAACGGATTCCCTTAGTTTCTGGTAATCCGGAAACAGGATAATTGTTCCATCAGAAGATGATTTAATTTTCATATTACCGCCGTCCTGTTACGATTATCTGCTTCCTGCCGGGTGCCTGCAGTCTGATTATCTGTGAGCCGGGTCGTTCCGGATAGTTTGTCATTGGATTCTCTTTCATTATTTCATGATAATACAAAAGCTCAGGTTTTACGCATAAAAAAACCACTGACCATTTGCCGGTGGTTTTGAAACAGATCAGGGCCTGCAGACTTTACAGGGTTCGTAGCCTTCGCTGATGGCTTCTTCTCTGGATTGTGTAAAGGCTTTGTTTGAATCGTTCATCTGTTTGACATATCTGCAGGAGGCATAGTGAAACTTACCTGTATTGGTGTTGAGAACATAGGTCCCTCCGGAAGTGACAGCTGTGGAAGCCTGTGCGGAAGATTGTTCTGCCGCTGCCTGGTCTGCTGCCGCCTGGTCCGCTGCTGCCTTCTCTGCCGCCGCTGCCTGCTCTGCTGCAATTCTGTCTTCTTCCGCTTTCTGCGCCGCTGCCCGCTCCGCCTCAACTCTTGCTGCTTCTGCGGCAATCCTGGCATTTTTGTCGTCTTCAATTTCTTTTGGCATTGAAGGAGAGCTCAACGCCACCAGCGCAACTGATGTACCGGTCTTCTCCGCATCTTTTTTCAACGAATCGTCCACCGAGTCATTAATCGCACCATATTTTTGATTTGAATCTTCAACAGCGCTGATCAGGTTATTATAAGTGGATTCATCATCTGCATTCAGGTCTGTATCGTCAGCAAGCGCCTTTCCGTTTTCAATGACCGGCTGCAGCGAAACCATATAAGCTTTTAAGCTGCCGGCAAGCTCTTCCGTTTTCTTATTACCGGACGTCTTGTCAACTGTTTCCTTAACGCTGTCGTACTCATCATCAATCTTCTGCCATTTGGCCTGGTCCCATCCATTGCCCGAATCATCAAGAAGCTCTTTTGTATCCTGTGACAGAGCAGTAACGGCATCGGCCGCCGTTAATACCTGCATAGTCTGACTGTTGACCTGCTGTGGGAAGGCCTGAACGATTCTGACACCGCTCATCGTTACCACAAAACTGACTGCGATTAGTACAAGAATTGTTTCCAGTCGTTTTCCAGATTCCCTGGAAAGATTTTTTTTCAGTTGACTGATCATCATGTTTATACGGTCCATGTTTACACCCATTTCCATAAAGCTGAATTCTTTCTAATTGAACATTAGTTATATTTTACTGAAATAATAGTTTAATATCCATATATTTCGAATAATATTAAAAATAATTCAAATTTACAATCAGATGAAACAAATCCTTAGCAGGAAACAGCTTTATCACATAAAAAAATCCCGGGTATCGCTGATGTGCCAGGCGATATCCGGGAAGGCGGAGTTTACTGTTCTTCATACTGTATTCAATTGTTGACCGCCCCGTTTATCCTGCTGCCGGATAACGTTAATCCCTGTAGCAGGCTGCCATGGCATCAATAGTCTGTTTCATATCTTCCCGATAGGACTCCGGACTCAATACTTCCAGATACTGCATCTGCGATAACAGCCAGCGTTTGACACCTTCACCATAGACTTCTGCCCTGACTACAGCTCTTTCACCATTCTGTTCGATTACCCGTGCTGTCGGCAAACGATCCAGTACTGCTTCAAGACTCGCGCCCCAGAAGGAAAAAGTAATAGTCGTTAACGGTCCGGTATACATAAACTGAATACGTTTATGGAATTCCCCTTCCTGAAAGCGATCGGCATAAGGAATCTGAAAGAATTCATCCAGAACTTTATATTTTTTAAAGCGGTCGATACGAAAAATAGTTGCCTGCTGATGTATATCTCCCACTCTTCTGGCGATCAGATAAAAATAATATTCGCTGAAAATCAGTCCCAGGGGCTCAATCGTATACGACCGTTCTACGCCATCCTGCCGGACATATAAGATTTGTGCTCTCTGATGGTTTTTAATACTCTGAGAGATCAGCCAGATAAAATCAATAATCTCTCTGCCATGACGCGGTTCTGCATAGTGAAAACGCTCATTTTTCAGGAGCTCCCTGACAGTATTCTGATCGATCGCGCCCATAAGCAGGGTATCCAGCAGACGATTCATTTCCTTATCTGAAAAAGCGCGGGATTCCAGCAATATTTTACTGACAGCATAAATATCATGGTCAGAAAAGGCACCTTCCTGTTTACGATGCAGTTCATAGGCTTTCAGTTTTGAATTATACTGTATCTCCTGATTCCTGCCTTCCTCAAACAGATATTCGTTTAAATCTGCAATATCCCGCTGGATTGATCGTTTATCCACGTTGTATAGATCCGCCAGATACTGCTTGGTTGGTTTCTCGCCGCGTATCAGACACTCATAGAGGCTGAGAAGACGATAACTTTTATTTCCACCGATTCGATTCTCCATATTTCTGGATCTCCCTCTGCTTAATACTTCCATCTGTTCCATCATTATAAAGAATGAAACTGGACAAATAACGTCTGTTCCTGCATTATTTTCTGACAAATTCGTGATAAGGACAAGTTCTGTCTATGCCTTTACTTTACCATAAGCTTAGCGATTAAGGAACGTGCCGAATACACGGCAAACCTTAAACAAATATTCAATAGAATCTGGAGGATCCTATGCCATCACCAAAAGATACCAACGGCCCCATCGTTAGAACCGGCCCCACTGCCGGACAGAATCGTTCACGCAACAATGATGGAGAATGGCGCAAAAAAAGAAGCGACGCCAACAAAACAAGAAACAATCGTTCTAAGTAAGCATATAAAGGAGTAAATTCAATGAGTGTATTAGCATCTATTATTGGCGGAATGTTTGACCTTTTTATCTCCAGCTCTGATCATATGAATCAGACTGTAAAAAGACGGCTCAATGAACAGACCGGAGAAGATATGTCTGAATACTATGACAGGCTGGACGGATATGAAGCAGTGACTGACGAATTGCGGGAACGCAAAAAAGAGTTTGATGAAAGTCACCGGGATTAAGGGAAGCATTCCGACCCTGTTTACAGGTTTCTGATCTCATTCCTGTTTACTTTTTAAAAGTAAACAGGAATGACCAAAAGAATGCGCATCATTGTATTGATTGAAGGAGAGCAGATTACTTGATTTCTTATTTTATTGATAATAGAGACTTATATTTCAAAAAAGTAGTTTCCCGTCTGTATGTGTGTAATAATTCCATACAATTGATTTCCTATAATCTGCTGAATAACACAACTACAATCCTGGAAGATGAATCAGCCACTTTGTTTGATCTAATGTATAAAAATTCTGAACAAGAATTATTGAATTTTCTAATCAATAATCAGATAACTGTTTCAGAATTTTATGAATTTATAGAAGAACTCCTTCAGGCTGGTTCTTTAAATGATTTAAACGGGAATACAAATACAATAAGTACTGGAACGAACACCATTACAGATGATTCAAGCGAAATCAGAATGTTTCACGAAACACTTTTTGATAGTGGGTATCTTTATAATTTACATTTAGATATCACAAAAAAATGCAACCTGCATTGTATTCACTGTTATCATCCATTTGATGAATACAAAACAAAGGCTGAGCTTTCGCTGTCTGAAATTAAACATATCATTGATGATGCTTATGACCTGGGTGTTTTTGTTGTGGTGATCAGTGGCGGTGAACCAACCTTAAGGCCTGATTTCTTCGATATACTAAGCTACATTAGCGATAAAGGCATGTGTATTGACTTATACACGAATGCTGTTTTAATTAATAAAAACTTCTCTGAAAAATTAGCATCATTTAATATTCGTAAAATCAGCATTAGTTTATATTCGAGTTATGAACCAACACATGATAAGATCACCCAACATCCTGGAAGCTGTGAATCAACAAAAAATGCTATCGACGATTTAATTTTAAAGGGGTTTAATGTTGAGCTTAAAACACTTTTAATGAAGCCTGATTTTGATGATTATCAATTAACCTGTGCCTATGCTCACAGCAGGAAGTGCTCCTATATCACAGACATTTCAATGACGCCATTATTGAATTCTGATAAAAAAACTCTGAGTTTATCCATAGATGAAAAAGACTATATTCAATTATGTCAAGATAATCTGAGTCCTTTCAAACCAGTAGAGAATATTGTTAAACCGGAAAAAGCACCCTGTAATGCAGGAAGATACAGCCTTTATTGTGATAGTGATGGGTCTATTTACCCATGCGTTAGTTTTAGAAAGGCTTTAGGTACTATTAATTCCGGACTTAAAGCAGCGTGGAATAGTAATGAGTTACAAGAATGGCAAAATGTAAAAAATAAAGACTTTTATGACTTTGGTAAGTATTCCTTTTGTAAATATTGTCCTGAAATCTGTGCTGGAATTGCTCAACTGGAGAATAATGATTTCCATATTTGCAGAAAAAGTGACTGTTATAGAGCGAAAGCCCACGAATTGCTCTTAAGAAAGGAGGTGAAAACATGAAAAAGTTAAAAATTAAATTAGTGATTCGCAGCAGCTTTTACAGCTTCGCAGGCTGCGGCAGAAACTGGGATAACGTCTGTGGTCAAAGGAATTAATTTTCAAGCCTCTCAATCAACTTGAGAGGCTGTTTTATTTCCCAGAATACTTCTATGCATCAAAAAATCCGGAATCACCTTACGGTAATTCCGGATTGTTTTCACCATATAATGGCGGAGAAGGTGGGATTTGAACCCACGCACCGCGTTAACGGCCTATACCCTTAGCAGGGGCACCTCTTATAGCCACTTGAGTACTTCTCCACTATAATTGAAAGAAATTGTTAAATTGTAAATGGCCGAGAGGGTGGGATTCGAACCCACGTGGGCTTGCACCCAAACGGTTTTCAAGACCGCCGCG
>JBMNSG010000063.1:0-12243 GCA_050945075.1 Eubacteriaceae bacterium
TGGAACCGAAGCTGCGGATGGTCATTTCGGTTCTGGCGGTCAGACGCAGGACCAGTCGTTCATCCTGGCTGATCATGGTAATATCGTCTGCGTAAGGCACGTCAATATCGTCGGAGATGATGTAGCGGATGGGGACGCCCAGCTTCCTGTATTTGAAAATCTCCGGATCGTAATGGTCATGATGACCGTGGGTGACAAAGAAGATCATAGGTTTGCCAGTGTGCGTCACTTCTTCCGGCAGATCCGATATCACGTCGAACAGCAGCATCATCCGGTCCATCTCGACGGCAAAACCGGAATGATGAAGATAGGTTATTTTAAGCATGATGTTCCTCGTTTCATGGTTAATCAGCTGAATCGCTTTTACTATAATATCCATTTCAATTCATTTGTACTTCATATTTACTGCAGAAAAACAGACATTGGCCTCAATTTCCATTCCGGATGGGCTGTGCCCGCCTCCAGTCTGCAATCCTTTTTTCCGGAACTGAAGATCCGGGAAACAGTCAAACTTTAGAGAGCCTTTACATAGCCGGTTTTATGGAAAAAAGCATTAAAATCCTATATACTAAAAATACTGAATCGAAACCAGATACGGGTAGTGTTATACTGCCCGGTCGGCATATACGGATTGCTTAAGGAGAAGTGAATGAGCGAACAGTCTATATCACGGATTTTTGCAGAAAAAAGACCGGGGTTTGATACGCAGGCGCAGCAGCTTTGCGGGGATTTCAAACATATCCTGGGAATAGACGGATTGAAAAATGTCCGTTTGATGTACCGGTATGATTTTCCGGAAACCGATGCGGCAACACGGAACAGGATTATCAGTACGGTCTTTTCCGAACCAAATGCGGATATCGTCTGGGAAGACGACGAGCAGCTGGCTGCAGAACTGGCACCGCTGCATACTTTTGCTGTCGAATATCTGCCGGGGCAGTTCGACCAGCATGCGGACTCTGCCGCCCAGTGTGTACAGCTGGTAACAGGAGAAAAGCCGGACCTGAAGGTTGCACGGATCATTGCGCTTGACGGAGAAGTTTCACAGGAAGAAATCGATCAGATCAAGCATTATATGATTAACCCGGTAGATTCCAGAGAAGCTTCAATGGATGCGGCAGCCACCCTCAAGGATGCCACTCACGTTCCGGACGATATCGAAACCATTGAAGATTTCACACAGTTTACCCCGGAACAGCTGGAGAATTTCAGACAGAGCGCCGGCTTTGCCATGAGTCCTGCAGATCTTACCTTCATACAAGATTATTTCAAAAACGACGAACAGCGTGATCCCACCGTTACAGAACTGCGGGTTATCGACACTTACTGGTCTGATCACTGCAGACACACAACTTTTCTCACCAATCTGGACAATATCGAAATATCGCCTGAAAACCAGGCAGTTGCACGCGCGTACGAAGCCTACAAGGATATTCGCAATCAGCTTTACGGAGAAGACACCAGCCGTCCGTTCACATTGATGGATCTGGCAGTGATCGGAACCAAAGCGCTGAAGAAAGACGGAAAGATTCCGGATCTTGACGAATCTGAAGAAATCAACGCCTGCAGCGTGAACATCAAAGTGGATCATGACGGGAAGCCGGAAGACTGGCTGCTGATGTTTAAGAACGAAACCCACAATCATCCGACTGAAATTGAACCATTCGGGGGTGCAGCTACCTGTCTGGGCGGAGCCATCCGTGACCCGCTGTCAGGACGCGCTTACGTGTACCAGGCAATGAGACTGACCGGTGCCTGGGATCCGAGAGCAGCAATCGAGGATACGATTCCAGGAAAACTTCCGCAGCGCAAGATCTCCAGAGAAGCGGCTGACGGTTATTCCTCTTACGGCAATCAGATCGGACTGGCAACCGGACAGGTTACTGAAGTCTATCATCCGGGCTTCCTGGCCAAACGGCTGGAAGTGGGTGCTGTTATCGCAGCAGTGCCGAAGGAAAATGTCATCCGTGAAGTGCCGGATCCGGGCGATGTAGTCCTGTTGATTGGCGGACGCACCGGTCGTGACGGCTGCGGCGGTGCTACAGGCTCCTCCAAGGCTCACACACATGAATCTATCGAAAAGAGCGGCGCCGAAGTCCAGAAAGGGAACCCGGTTGTCGAACGTAAGATCCAGCGTCTGTTCCGTGATCCGGAGCTGGCCAAGCTCATCCGCCGCTGCAACGACTTTGGTGCCGGCGGTGTATCGGTAGCAGTCGGAGAACTGGCGGACAGTCTGGATATTGATCTGGATACAGTCCCGAAAAAATATGAAGGCCTGGACGGAACGGAACTGGCGATTTCAGAATCCCAGGAACGTATGGCCATTGTGGTTCATCCGCAGGATGTCCAGACCGTGATTGACAAGGGTCGTGCCGAAAATCTGGAAGTAACCAGAGTTGCAGTCGTGACTGACGATGGACGTCTGAAAATGAAATGGCGCGGCAAAACCATTCTTGATCTTTCCCGTGCGTTCCTGAATACCAACGGAGCCGAACAGCATGCGGACGTGAATGTCGCTGCCCCGCAGCAGACAGCTGCACAGGCTGCAAAGAATCCGCTTACTGCAGGAGCAGAAGGCGGTGCTGCCGCACGTGCCGACGGCAAGTCTGCCGGCTTTGAAACCCGTATGACCGATCTGATGACCGGCATTAACACCATGAGCCAGAAGGGCCTTGGTGAAATGTTTGACGGGACCATTGGCGCGGCTTCTGTACTGATGCCGTACGGCGGAACCTATGCACTGACTCCACAGGATGGGATGGCAGCCAAGATTCCGGTAGGCTCCGGCGAAACCACCACCTGTTCGGTCATGAGCTACGGCTATGCACCGTTCACGGCAGAAAAGAATCCCTATCTGGGCGGCGCGGAAGCAGTCGTCCGTTCATTGTCAAAGCTTGCCTGTCTGGGAGCAGACCCGCTTAAGGCCCGTCTGTCCTTCCAGGAATACTTTGAACATCTGGGCAGTGATCCTGAAAAATGGGGACGTCCCTTTGCAGCACTGCTGGGGGCTCTGCAGGCTCAGCTGGCTTTCGGAACGCCGGCCATCGGCGGCAAGGACTCGATGTCAGGCACATTTGAAGAACTGACTGTTCCGCCTACCATCATCTCGTTTGCCGTAGGTACTGAAAAGACAGACAATATTCTTTCTGCAGAACTGAAACAGGTGGGAAGCCGTCTGTACTTCATCGGCATGCCCATGAATCAGGCCGGAGACGACTACGACTACGATCGGGTTATTGATATTTACAAAGCCTTCTATGCAACGGCACAGACCGGAAAAATCCTGTCAGCCAAGACAGTAACAGAAGCCGGTATTGCCGAAGCCGCAGCGCTGATGAGCTTCGGCAACCGCATCGGCATTGATTTCAGTGCAGACGAAGCACTGCTGTTTGCACCGGAAAACGGCGGGATTCTGTTCGAAGTACAGGCTCTGCCGGCAGCTCTGGCAGACTTTAAGCCGGCTCAGATCGGCACGACCAGTCATTCCGGAAAACTGCGCCTGGGTGATAAAAGCGTTGATCTGGAAGCACTTACGGAAGACTGGGAAGCAGCCTTCAGAAATGTGTATCCGGAAAAGGCTGATGTGGACGAAACAGCGGAAAATGTTTCCTATACAGCCGGACCTGTGGTTTCGGCAGCGGAAAAATTTGCAGCACCCCGCATTCTGATCCCGGCTTTCCCGGGAACCAACTGCGAATACGATACTGCACACGCCTTCGAACGGGCAGGCGGTGTTCCGGAAATTTCACTGTTCCGCAATCAGAACGGACAGGATATTGAAGATTCGGTCGCAGATCTGGTAAACGGCATCCGCAATGCCCAGATTATCGCGCTGCCTGGCGGCTTCTCCGCCGGTGACCAGCCGGACGGTTCCGGTAAGTTTATTGCGGCTGTTTTCAGAAATCCTGATGTGCAGGCAGCACTCGCGGATTTCCTCGACAACAGAGGCGGTCTGATGCTGGGAATCTGCAACGGTTTCCAGGCATTGATTAAACTCGGACTTGTTCCTTATGGTAAAATAACCGATATACGGGAAGGCATGCCGACACTGACGCACAACGCCATTGGCCGCCATGTATCCACCATCCCGCTTACGAAGGTGGTTTCCAATAAATCACCCTGGCTTGCCGGGGTGTCGGTCGGAGATACTTTCAGAATTCCGATGTCACACGGAGAAGGCCGCTTTACGGCTTCAGATGAAGTGCTTGAAGCGCTGATCGCCAACGGTCAGATTGCCACCCAGTACGTGGATATGAACGGCAACGCCACTATGGACGGGCGTTTTAATCCCAACGGCTCACGTTTTGCTGTCGAAGGCATTACTTCTGCAGATGGCAGAATCCTGGGTAAGATGGGTCATTCCGAACGTATTGGCAGGAACCTCTACAAAAATATTCCCGGTCAGACGGATCAGAAAATTTTCGAATCCGGCGTCCGTTATTTCAAATAAACAAACATTCATGCGGAAGGCTTCTATTACGGATCCTTCCGCCGTTTACGCTTTAAAACAGTTTCACGTTTTCAATCGGTCAATTCTGATTCACAGGAATATCATTATTCCGAAAAAAGGAGCAAATATGCCAAAAGCAGCAGTAATCATGGGGAGTGACTCGGATTACAATGTCGTGAAAAAGTGCACGGACCAGCTGGATCAATTCGGGATCGATTATGATCTGGAAGTAATCTCTGCACACAGAAACCCGGATCAGATCTTTCAGTATGTCCGTTCAGCAGAGGACAAGGGGATCGAAATTATCATCGGGGCTGCCGGTAAGGCGGCACATCTGCCGGGGATCATGGCAGGGCTTACTACGCTGCCTGTGATCGGTATTCCAATCAAAACATCTTTTGAAGGCGGACTTGATTCACTGCTTTCAATCGTCCAGATGCCTTCGGGCGTTCCGGTTGCCACTGTTGCGGTGGATGGTGCACAGAATGCTGGCATCCTGGCCGCACAGATTCTGGCACTCAAGTATCCGGAACTGAAAGGGAAGCTGGCGGATTTCAAACAGCAGCTCAATGATGAAGTCGTTGAAAAGAACAGAAAGATCCACGTGCAGCTCCGGGAAAGCAAATAACCGGATACTGACGCAGTATAGTTATAAGCAGCATGCAGTCCGGACACACAGGCTGTGAAGTCAGCCGGATTGTGAAAACAACCGTACAAAAGAGAATTAAATCAATAAGAGTATCTGAACAAATAAAAAGAGAAAAGCAGGAGAACAGACATGGAAAAACTCGAACAGCTTTATGAAGGCAAGGCCAAGAAAGTCTTTAAAACAGACAATCCGGATGAATTCATCATCGAATACAAGGATGATGCAACAGCAGGCAACGGTGCAAAAAAAGGCACCATCGCCGGCAAGGGCGTCATTAACAACGAAATGACCTCAGTCCTTTTCCCGATGATCGAAAAGGCCGGAATCCCGACCCATTTCATCAAGAAACTCTCACCGACCGAACAGCTGGTCAAGGTGGTTACCATCTGCCCGCTCGAGGTTATTGTACGTAATACGGCTGCAGGTTCTTTCAGCCAGCGCCTTGGTGTTCCGGAAGGAACGAAGTTTGACGAACCGACTCTGGAATTCTCCTATAAGAACGACGACTTTAACGATCCGCTGATTAATGACGATCATGCAGTGGCCATGAAGCTGGCAACCCGCGAAGAAATTGGTCAGATCCGCGATATGACCATGAAGCTCAATGATTTCCTCAAGGATTTCTTTGCAAAACGCGGCGTGGA
This sequence comes from Eubacteriaceae bacterium, assembly GCA_050945075.1. Lineage (GTDB taxonomy): Bacteria > Bacillota > Clostridia > Eubacteriales > Eubacteriaceae > UBA7485. Next base: position 5,744 of record JBMNSG010000063.1, read on the forward strand.
TCTGATTGATTTCAAGGTCGAATACGGCAAGGATAACCAGGGCAATATTATTCTGGCGGACGAAATTTCACCGGATACCTGCCGTTTCTGGGATATGGAAACCGGCGAAAAGCTGGATAAGGACCGTTTCAGACGTGATATGGGCAATATTGAAGAAGCGTATCAGGAAATGCTGAAACGCGTCGAAGAATAAAAGCAGAATCATACAGTTTTTCATATTCGGAGGCCATCGGTCAGAGGAATATGCCAGGAAGGACGGATCTTGAAGGATCTTTCATTTTACAACGACAGCAACTGGAACAGCAGCGATAAATTCCACGACGAGTGCGGGGTGTGCGGTATGTACAGCCCCGACCAGTCGTTTAACTGCGCGCCGTATATTTATTACGGACTGTACGCGCTTCAGCACAGAGGACAGGAAAGCGCCGGCATCTCAGTCACAAAAGACGGCCGCGCCAAAATGCATAAAGATGTAGGGCTGGTAGCGGATGTTTTCAGTCACGGTGAACTGCAGGAATTAAAAGGCAATGTTGGTATCGGGCATGTCCGTTATTCAACATCCGGAGAAGGCGGACGCACCAACGCGCAGCCGCTGACTGTACGCATAGGCAATTCGGATCTGTCGCTGGCTCACAACGGCAATCTGGTGAATGATGCAGTACTGCGTGAAATTCTGGAGTATAACGGTGTTGTATTTCAGACCACCATCGATACCGAAGTCATGGTCAATTTCATTGCCAGAAATCTGCGATTCGGGGTTGTCCCGGCTATACAGAAGCTGGTGGAAATTATCAAAGGTGCCTACGCACTGGTCATGACGATTGACGACAAGCTGGTGGGCGTACGTGATCCCTACGGACTGCGGCCTATCTGCCTGGGCAGACTCGGAGACAGTTATATTCTGGCCAGTGAAAGCTGTGCCATCGACGCCATGGGCGGCGAGCTGATCCGTGATCTTGAACCGGGGGAAATTGTCATTATTGACGATTCCGGCATCAGCAGCTACGGACAGAAGAACTGGGCGCGCAAGAAGAACTGCATCTTCGAACAGATCTATTTTGCCCGTCCGGACAGCATCATGGATGGTGTTTCGGTCTACGAATGCCGTCATAAAGCCGGCAGAATTCTGGCCCGTGAAAATCCGATTGACGGCGACATTGTCATCGGCGTGCCGGACTCGGGAATTCCTGCGGCTATCGGTTATGCAGAAGCCTCCGGGATTCCCTACGGCATCGGTCTGATCAAGAACAAATACAGCGGCAGGACCTTTATCCAGCCAACTCAGGCGCTGCGTGAGCAGGCGATCAAGCTCAAGCTCAATCCGCTGCGTCAGGTGATCGAAGGGAAACGGGTTATCGTCATTGACGACTCAATTGTCCGCGGCAATACCTCCAAACGTCTGGTGGAAATCCTGCGAGAAGGGGGAGCAAAGGAAGTTCACTTCCTGGTCTCCAGTCCGCCGGTTAAACATACCTGCCATTTCGGGATTGATACGCCATCCAGAAAGCATCTGATTGGCGCACAGCATTCTGTGGAAGAGATTTCCGAAATCCTCGGAGCGGATTCGCTGGGCTATCTGACTATAGACGGTCTCAAGGAATCAGTCGGGATTGAAGATACCTGCTGTCTGGCCTGCTTTGACGGCAACTATCCGATGGAAGTTCCGAGGCTTGACGATGAGGATGAAGCTGAATAACGGATACGCTTTGCATTGTGCGGCGGGCAATCCTGTCAGGGTTGATGCTGCACACGGCTTATGCTTTAAATTATAGAAATACGGAAAGGGAATATGGCTGATATCAATGCATACAAGTCTGCCGGCGTAAACGTCGAAGCAGGCTACCAGTCGACCAGACTGATCAAAGAGGATGTAAAACGGACACTTACCCCGTACGTGCTCTCCGAACTCGGAGGCTTTGGCGGACTGGTGGAGCTTCCGGAAGGCTATAAACAGCCGGTACTGGTCTCCGGCACCGACGGTGTGGGAACCAAGCTGCTCATCGCGATGCAGATGAAGGAAAACACCACAATCGGAATTGATGCGGTTGCTATGTGCGTGAACGATATTATCTGTTCAGGTGCGAAACCGCTGTTTTTCCTGGATTACATCGCCTGCGGAACCAACGAACCGGAACGGATCGCAGAAATCGTAAGCGGTGTTGCCGAAGGCTGTGTACAGTCGGAATGTGCGCTGGTCGGCGGTGAAACTGCGGAAATGCCGGGCATGTATCTGCCGGACGATTATGATATCGCCGGTTTTGCAGTTGGTGTTGCGGATAAGGACAAGCTGATCACGGGACAGAAAATCAAAGCCGGAGATGTGCTGGTAGGACTCCCGTCCGCCGGCGTACACAGCAACGGCTTTTCGCTGGTCCGCAAAATTGTCCGCGAAAACAAGCTGCACCTCGATGAAGAATATCCGGAACTCGGTGAAAAGCTGGGAGAAGCCCTGCTGCGGCCGACCATGATTTATGTGAAGGCACTCAAAGATCTGCCGGAAAAATACGATATTCTTGGCATGTCCCATATTACCGGCGGCGGATTTTATGAAAACATTCCCCGTATGCTGCCTGAAGGACTGGGCGCAGTGGTGGATGCCAATGCAATTCCGGTTCCGAAGATTTTCTCGTTCCTGCAGGAATGCGGAGGTCTTTCGGACGAAGCCATGTATTCCACGTTCAACATGGGTGTGGGCATGGTCTGTGCAGTAGCTCCGGAAAATGCCGACGGTCTTGTTAAAGAACTGCAGAGCCGCGGTACAAAGGCTGCAAAAATCGGTACGGTTGAAGAATCTGCGGACAAAATCCGCATTGATTTCTGACCGGACGATACAGATATGGATACTGAAACAAAAGACTCCGTCACCCCGGTTTCTGTTGAAAACAGCGGAAACCGTGGAGCAGGCGAAGAGGATGCACGTATGAGAATAGGTGTGCTGGTATCCGGCGGCGGTACGAATCTGCAGGCGCTGATCGATAAGGTTCACGGGAAAGACGGGGATATTGTCCTCGTTCTGTCTGATAAAGATCAGGCTTATGGACTGGAACGGGCCCGCAAAGCGGACATTCCCGCTCAGTGGGTACCGGATACAGACAATGCCGGAAACCGGCTCTCCAATGAAGATTACAGTGCTGAGATGGTACGCAGACTCAAAGCAGCCGGAGTTGAACTGGTCGTACTGGCCGGTTATATGAAAATTATTCCCGCCAGCTTTGTACAGGCTTTTCCGGACCGGATTATCAACATTCATCCGGCGCTGATCCCCAGCTTCTGCGGGGCAGGCTATTACGGACTGCATGTACATCAGGCGGTTATTGATTACGGTGCCAAGCTTTCCGGCGCCACCGTTCACTTTGTCAACGAAGAAGCGGACGCGGGTCCGGTCATTGCCCAGCAGGCAGTGGCGGTGCTTCCGGAGGATACCCCGGAAACGCTGCAGGCGAGGATACTGGAGCAGGCGGAGCACAATCTGCTGCCCGCTGTCACAAAAGCGATCTGTCAGGGACGGGTGCACCGGAAGGGGCGCACCGTCTTTATAGATAAAGAAACAGAAACAGAAACAGAACAGAATATTCAGTCAGGATTTCAGGAAACCCAGGGAGAAAACAGATGAAAGCACTGATAAGCGTCTCGGACAAAACAGGAATTGTTGAATTTGCAAAAGAGCTCGAAACAATGGGCTGGGAAATTCTTTCGACCGGCGGAACTGCCAAAGCGATTGCGGATGCAGGTCTCAAGGTAACGGAAGTATCGGAAGTCACAGGCTTCCCGGAATGTTTTGACGGACGCGTCAAGACGCTGCATCCGATTATTCACGGAGGTCTTCTGAATATCCGCGATAATGCGGAACATCAGAAACAGAAAAAGGAACTCGGGATCGAAGATATCGACCTGGTGGTGATTAATCTGTATCCGTTCGCGAAGACGGTTGCTTCCGGAGCAGATTTTGCTACCTGCATCGAAAATATCGACATCGGCGGACCCACTATGCTGCGTTCTGCTGCCAAGAATTTTAAATTCGTGACGGTGCTGACCGATCCTGCGGATTATCAGACGGTTCTTGACGAACTGAAAGCAGACGGAAAGACAACGTACGATACCCGTTTCGAACTGGCACTCAAGGTCTTCGAACTTACTGCACACTACGACTCGATGATCGCGGATTATCTGAAAAAAGAAGGCAAAAAAGATTTCCTGCGCGATACACTGACACTGACCTTTGAAAAGGTACAGGATATGCGTTACGGCGAAAATCCGCATCAGAAGGCTGCTTTCTACAAGACGCCTGTCGATACAAAAGGTACACTGGCGGATGCGAAACAGCTGCAGGGCAAGGAACTGTCCTACAACAACATTAACGATACCAACGGAGCGCTGGAAATCCTCAAGCAGTATCAGGATGAACCGACCGTCATTGCTGTCAAGCATGCCAATCCATGCGGAGCTGCCTCGGCGCCGACTATTGCCGAAGCCTATAAAAAGGCCTATGAAGCGGATCCCACCTCGATCTATGGCGGAATTATCGCAGCCAACGGCATTATCGACAAAGATACTGCCGACCAGATGGTCCAGATCTTCCTGGAAGTCATTGTAGCCCCTGGCTTTACGCCGGAAGCACTGGAAGTTTTAAGCGCCAAACAGAATCTGAGACTGCTTGTTCTTGATGATATTCTCGATAACCCGGATGGTTATGAGTACAAATCGGTCCGCGGCGGCTTCCTGGTACAGGAACGCGACAATAAGGACTGGAATGAACTGACTGTGGTTACAGACAGAAAGCCTACCGACAAGGAAATGGAAGACCTGATCTTTGCCTGGAGAGCTGTTAAGAATACCAAGAGCAATGCTATTTCACTGGCAAAGGACAAATGTCTGATCGCTAACGGACCGGGACAGGTAAACCGTATCTGGCCTACAGAAAACTGTATTCTCCACGGCGGAGACGCTGTGAAGGGTTCGGTAATGGCTTCTGATGCTTTCTTCCCGTTTGACGACTGTGTGCGTGCAGCGGCAGATGCCGGTATTACAGCTATTATCCAGCCGGGCGGAGCAGGACGCGACGCGGATTCGATCAAGGTCTGCAACGACAACGGAATTGCCATGGTCTTTACCGGAATGCGTCACTTCAAGCATTCGTAAACCTGTTATTGTTTATCGGAGAACAGAATGAATATACTCATTATTGGAAACGGCGGCCGGGAATCCTCGATTGCCTGGAAACTGGATCAGAGCCCGAGGGTCGATCAGATTTATGTGCTTCCGGGCAATGCCGGAACCGCACTCGCGTACGAAAACGTGGATCTGGATCCGAAGGACTTTGACGCCTGCATCGCTTTTGCGAAGAATCATGATGTAGGTCTGGTTGTCGTAGGCCCGGAAGACCCGCTGGTAGGCGGGATGACCGACGCTTTTCAGGAAGCCGGTATTCCGGTTTTCGGACCGAATCAAAAAGCGGCTCAGTTTGAAGGCAGCAAAGCCTTTACAAAAGATTTCCTGATTCGTCACCATATTCCCACAGCGGCTTATCATGAATACAATAATTATGATGATCTGGTGGCAGGACTGGATGAATTCGGTTTTCCGGTCGTTCTCAAAGCTGATGGACTGGCAGCCGGGAAAGGCGTGCTCATCTGTGAAAACAGGGAGCAGGCACTTGAAGGCGCTAAGGAAATCATGCAGGACCGCGCCTTTGGCGAAGCCGGAGACACTGTTGTTGTCGAAGAATTCCTGACTGGCCGTGAAGCCTCTATGCTGTGTTTCGTGGACGGTAAGACCATTGTGCCAATGGAATCTGCCCAGGATTACAAACGTGCCTTTGACAACGATCAGGGCACCAATACCGGCGGTATGGGCTCTTATTCCCCGAATATTCTTTTTGACGACTGGAAGCTGGTCGAAAAGATTGCCGATACCATCCTTCATCCGACTATCGAAGGCTTTATTGAAGACGGGATTGACTTCCGCGGCGTGCTCTTCATCGGCCTGATGATCAAAGATGACGAACCGAAGGTTCTGGAATTTAATGTCCGTTTCGGTGATCCGGAAACGCAGAGTGTGCTTTATCGTATGGACTCCGATCTGCTGGACATCATGCAGGCCTGTATTAACGGCACACTGGATCAGACACCTGTCGAATGGTCGGAAGATCCTGCTGTATCCGTGGTGATGGCTTCAGGCGGCTATCCGGGTTCCTATCCGAAAGGAAAGGAAATTACAGGACTTGATACTGTCGAAGGGGCAACGGTTTTCCATGCAGGAACGAAGCTCTCAGACGGGAAGGTTCTGACCAACGGCGGCCGTGTTCTTGCGGTGACGGCTAAAGCGCCGACTGTTGAAGAAGCACGTGCCAAAGCTTATAAAGAACTCGCTAAAATTCAGTTTGAAGGCGGATTTAACAGAAGCGATATCGCAAAATTTGATTGATAAAACCGGACGGTCTCTGAAGAGACTGAACGGGACGATAAAGCAAAAGAACCTGAGTTCATGAACTCAGGTTCTTT
>JBMNSG010000064.1:0-12177 GCA_050945075.1 Eubacteriaceae bacterium
TACAACATCTATTTTATAAATTATTCTGATTAATTTTTACAATAATATCTTGTAAGTATAATGTAATTGTAATATATTATATATCTCATGTACTCTACTGAATACAATCAGTTAAAGGATAAGAAAAGGAAGAAAAGCAATGAGCTTCAAAAATTTTCGTTTAGACAACAGTATTACTCAGACAAAGATGGCAGAAATTATCAGTACTACTGGTTTTAAATGCACTCAAAGAACCATATCTGCAATAGAAGTGGGTTTGTATAATCCTACTTTTGAATTCATGAAAGCTTTTAAACTATGCTTTCCAAAAGTACTGATTGATGACATTATTTTAGAGATGATGTTAGCGTTGATACCGAAGGAATACTAATAGAAAATAAATGACCAATGTTATATCTTAATAAAACACATTCAAACCAAAATACTTAGTTTTTCGTATCAAAATAACCGTCTGCACTTTGATATTCGACCTCCAAATAAAAACCTGAAAAGTGGTAACTGCTTGGAGGTATTTCTATATCCAGAAATAATAAGTTCGATCCATTCAAAACCCAAAATTGAATAGTGCCTTTTTCGAGAATCGCATAGTTTCAGGAAATTAACAAGTTACATAGAAGTACTACTTTTCAACGATTAAACACGATAAATACCTATTAGACATGTTGAAGTTACATAAACAGCTCATCAGACCATGTATGAGGAAACGGTTCTCAAGAATTCTGAATAGAGAAATATATTACTGCAGTGGTCTAATATCCAGGGACGGTCTCACCGAAAATATAAGTGAATATATCAGGTATTATAACAACGTACGTATTCAGAGGAAACTTCGCCTTATGTCTCCTGTGGAATTTCATGAATCATTCAGGCTAGCAGCATAAAGAATGCCGCCAGTCGATTCCTCGATTGACGGCACGCAAAATCACTTATTATTTTTTACTGTCCGATTGACGGGTAGCACACCAATTTACATGTAGCTGTTTTTATTCGTTGTTCTGCCTGTCATTATCGTCCATCACGTTGATGATCTGCTTGTTGAGTTTTATATTTGCTTCAATGAGACTCTGAACATAATCATTCATACTAGTACCGTTAAACCTAGCCAGCTTTTTTAGATTTTCGTGAATATCCGGTCTAAAAACAAAGTTGATTCGTTGTGTCTTTTTTCCTTTTTGACTAGCCATAGTCCTTACATTGCCTTTTTTTACACTATCGTCTGACTTGTTAAGCAATGCTGTGACTGCACTACGATCAAAACTCGATTTTGACATATCTACCTTATTTCTTGGCATTTTCTTCTCCCTTTTACTTCGTATACTTTTTACAGTCAACAATCTGCTATCATTTTTTATCATCGCAATTACTAAACCTAACAGTTTCGCTGAAAAATATGATTAGTAATAGATATTCATTTAGCAGGTTACTTTCTATTAGATTTTCTTTCTCATCAGGCTAATGCTTAATGAAAAAAGGGGGTCGGATTACTCCGGCTCCCTCAAGTATGCGTCCGCAAACACATACCCCAATTAGTGTTCTATTATACATGGTTACATTGATATATGCTACTTATATTAAATACTTTTGTATTTCAATTATCCAAGAAAAAGAGCCGCTTAACCACGGCTCTCTTCTTCCTGACTCTCAGGTTACTTTCCTTTTTTGTTTACGTTACGGAAGGGTAATGAGTTTTTATTTTTTTCAGGTAACTGAATCTGACCGATTTTGTTCATCACAGATTCTCCAAAGACCTCAATATCCTTGTATTTAAACTTCACTTTCAGCATTTCACCATAACCCACTTGTAAAACCTTTCCATCTCCCTTGATTCTCACTTTACAGAAGCTGATCTCAAATTGTGTATCCATAGGTACACCTCCTTTATGATAGAGCGTGTAATTTTCGCGTGCCACGTCTCTTCATAAGAGGATTTGTAAATTTCGCGTATGATGCCTGAACATCATGCTCTTTCACAAGTCTTTGAAATCCTGTTTATATTTGATCAATTAATAGATAAACCTGCTTTTAAATACAGTCATCTTCCACAAACCTCCCAATCAGCTGGTTGGTTTCACCGGGGTTATCCACATTGGCGTTATGTCCGGCGTTCCGGATCACAACCAGCGGATAGCCGGCTGCATCAGCCCACTCGTTGCAGTACTGGCGGACTTTCCCCGCTTTGTCGTCTTCACCATAAAGAATGAGCACGGGACAGGTCACTTCAAAATCCCTGTTATCCCGGAGAAAGGCGTTGTAGGCGGTCTGCATCAGATGAGCATACTCTTTCTTCCCATATGCCGAGATCATCGACAGCATGTTTTCATAGCCGTATTCCGTCACAGTCGCCTGTCTGGCTGCTGCTTTCTGAAGCATCGAAAACGGGCAGGCCATCGCCATCCATCCTGTCTGCCTGAGCCAGAAAATGTCTGACTTCGAATAATAGCCCTGGCCGTAGGGAGAAGTCCCGATTCCGACCAGCCCGGTCACTCTGTCCGGATACCGCATCATAAAAGCCTGGGCAAAATAGCCGCCATACGACTGGCCGATGCAGACAATCGGGCCGATACCGTTCCGGTTGAGTATTTCCAGGATATCCTGGCTGGCGTTTTCCAGACTGAAATCCCTGTAGGGCCGGGATTTCCCATGAGCCGGTGCATCCCAGACGATGATGTTATAGGCATCCCGAAAATAGACCGCCTGCTGGCTGAACATGGTATGGTCCGCCGTGAGACCCGGAAAAAAGAACAGTGTGTTTCTGCTCGCATCGATCTTCTCCGAAATCCAGTAGTGAATATTCCCGCGCGGGGTAATCAGTATTTTCTCAATCAGGTTTTTCATGGCAATACCTATCCATTCCGGCCGTTCCGGCGGCCTGTATATCAATCTAACGCCTTTTTGCTTAATATCAGCGATCGTTTTCATTATATAAGATTACAGCCTGTTTTTCACGGCAGGCAGCCCCGGTGGACAGTCTCTGCAGGTAACAAAAAAGGACCCGGCTGTGCGGGTCCTTTTTACTAGTCTCTTATGTGATTTCTTTTGCAGCTCTACGCTACCTTTTCCTGCATATAGTTTTCTTTTTTTCTGCCTGTTACAATCTGTTTTAGCAGTCTCTTACATTCTTCATCATCCAGTCCCAGGTAACAGCCGGCAGCCTTTTTACGGTTAAATATCACATTGACCGGTGCATCCTTCATTGCCGGATCGATGAGCCAGACGGCCGTTTTTGTCCGGATGAGTAAAGTCTTGGTCCCGCGTTCACGGCTGCTTTTCAGAATCTTGTCGGTGTTTCCTTCCGGTGTTTCACGCACCAGGACTTCACCGGAGATCCGGGTAATGCCTTCCGGATGGATGCCCGTTGAATTAATGCGGTTCATCAAACTCAGGGTATCCGTTACCAAACCCGCAGATGGCTGGTTCTTTTCATCTGCCGTCAGTGAAATACAGATGGCGATAAACAAAACCGTAAGACCGAGCAGACTCACGGACAGCGACTTGGTGAGGACACCTGAAAGTGTGACGACAGTTCCTGCAACCAGACAGTTGGTAAAATTATCATAGCTTTTTTTCTGACCGAAAAATAGATTGGTATTATCCCGCGTATATTTTTTGACACTGATCATCTTTTCATCCGTTCCAGACATCTGCCGGCTTTATCCTTTCCGCTTTCTGTATAGCAAATTAAGTAATTTTATCCCTATATTTTAGTTTTACCATGAAAACGCCAGAATAAAACCACAAAAAAAGAAAACTAAAAAAGCCGCCCCGGGGCGGCTTCTGTGTGTCTGTGTTGCAGGAATCAGCTCATATCGGACGGACCCGGGCAGTGATGCTTGGGATTGCTTTTGGCAAAAAGAGCTGTTTCGGCGTCATCATTAAAATTATCCACTTCTTTGACTTTCACTTCCGTGCCGCAGTAATCGCAGCGCGCGATCTTGCCCATATACGTAAAAGTCTGATCTCCGATTGTTTCTGTCAATTCGATGTCCGAAATCGTATAAGGAACATCTTTTTTGCAGGTCGGACAGTAAGCCAGTTTTTCGCTCATTTTCTATCTCCTCTGAAATAATATGATTGAAACCGTATTCTTTATTTATTATAACATCAGAGTCGTGAAACTATACAGGGATATACAGATTTTACAGCTGTCCGCCCTGATTCTGCTGTTGATAGTTTTCACCCCAGTCTTTCATGGCATCAAGAATGGGACTGAGGCTGCGGCCCAGTTCAGTCAGGGTATACTCGACCCGGGGCGGGACCTCCGGATAAACCTTGCGAGTCAGCAGCCCCTGTTCCTCCATATCCCGCAGATTAGATGTCAGTACCTTCTGTGAAATACTGCCAATAGATTTCTTCAATTCCCCGAATCGCATGGTTTTTTCCATCAGATCCCGCAGGATCAGAACCTTCCAGCGATTGCTGATTAATGTCAGTGTTGTTTCTACCGGACAGGGCGGAAGTTCTTTGTTTTGTATCATATCTTTTCTCCGGATTTTTCCTGTTTCAAATCCCGTAATACCGCATTGGTATCCTTTTGGTTCCTATAGCACTTTATTGTGCTTACTTCCCATTATCTCTGTATGACTATATCATGATGTCAGGGTCAGAACAACACAGGGCTCCGGAAAACAGCCTGACTCTTTCAACAACCCGGACCCGCAATTCATACCCGAATGGAGGAAACAGCAATGAATGATGTAGTACAGTTTTTACAGGATAATCCAGTGCAGTATCTGGCAACAGTGGGACATGACGGTAAAGCCAAAGTCCGCCCCTTCATGTTCTGCTTTGAACAGGACGGCAAACTCTGGTTCTGCACCAACAGCACCAAGGAAGTCTATAAGGATATTCAGGAAAACCCCTGGATTGAAGTCTGTGTCTCTGATTCAAGATACGCCTGGCTGCGTCTGAATGGCAAGGCCGTTTTTGAAGACAACATGGCAGTCAAAGAAGGCTGCATGAGCATCCCGCTGGTCAAAAACATTTACCAGACACCGGACAATCCGATTTTTGAAGTCTTTTATCTGGAAGACCCGAAAGCCGTCATTGCAGATTTCTCAGGTAACCCGCCTAAGGAATACACACTGTAAACCAGCAGATGTGCCTTTCCGGCTGTGGACAGACGCCGTGATAAAATGAAACAAACGAGAAACGATGGAGACCATTGATGAACAGACTGGAAACTATAAACAGGCTCTGCGAAATGCTGCTCGCAGAAATGCCGGAATACCGGAAACAGGCGGCTGATGTTCCTCAGGACGAAGTCTCGCGCCGCCGTCTGCTGCGCAGCCTGATGAACGTCCGTCCGCCGATGCCGCTGTCACCGCAGTATACCGCCCTTCAGGACAGTCTGCTCAGTGCGGAACGTGAGGAAAAAGGTGTGGTTGATGCCAGTACACTTCCTGCCTGCCCGCACGATCCCCAGCTGATTCTGTGGCAGGGCGACATTACCCGACTCAAAACAGGAGCCATCGTCAATGCTGCCAACAGTGCTCTGCTCGGCTGCTTCATTCCCTGTCACAACTGCATCGATAACGTCATCCACTCGACAGCCGGACTGCAGCTGCGAAATGACTGCAGCAGCATTATGAAAGAACAGGGACATCCGGAAGCTACCGGACAGGCAAAAATCACGGACGGTTACAACCTTCCTGCTGCCTGCGTCATTCATACCGTGGGACCGGTCATCCAGGACCAGCCATCGGCTGAAGACGAGAAACTGCTGGCCGGCTGCTATCGCAGCTGCCTGAAGCTTGCGGATGAAACTGGTCTTTCTGACATCGCCTTCTGCTGCATTTCCACAGGCGTCTTTCATTTTCCGAATGAACGGGCGGCAGAAATTGCTGTACAGACGGTACGGGATTTTCTCAAAGAAAGCGGCAGCAGTATCCGCGTGATCTTTACGATATTCAAGGATAAAGACTATGAGATCTATCAGAGACTTCTTTACCGGTAGCCGCAGCGGATATGCAGCCGGGAGACAGCATCAGGAAGCAGTAACAGGTGATGTACTGCGGGATTGCCTTCGCAAAGCGGACCCGGTCGGATCAATGCGGGATTGCCTGCGTGAAGCGGACACCGTTATTATCGGCGCCGGTGCCGGTCTGTCCGAATCTGCGGGTCTTTCGTATTCCGGAAAACGCTTTGAAGAAAATTTCGGAGACTTCATCGAAAAATATCACTTCCCCGATATGTACACGGCTGGCTTTTACCCTTATCCGGCACTTGAGGAATACTGGGCCTTCTGGAGCCGTTATATCATGATCAACCGCTACGCCAATCCTCCGAAACCCGTGTACCAGGATCTCAAAAGACTGACCGCGGACAAGAACTGTTTTGTTCTCACCACCAACGTAGACCATCAGTTCCAGAGAGCAGGCTTTGATAAGCAGCGCCTGTTCTACACTCAGGGCGACTACGGACTCTGGCAGTGCCCCATCCCCTGTCACGAAAACACCTACGACAACGAAAAAATCGTGCGTAAAATGTATCGTGAGCAAAAGAATATGCGGATTCCCACGGAACTGATTCCGGTCTGTCCGGTGTGCGGGCGTCCCATGACAATGAACCTTCGCAGCGACGATACCTTTGTCGAGGACGAGGGCTGGCATCAGGCACAGGCACGCTATTACCGGTTTCTGACAGAAGCCGCAGACAAGCCGGTTCTGTATCTGGAGCTGGGTGTAGGCGGAAATACACCGGGTATTATCAAATATCCGTTCTGGCAGTATACCAGGCATAACCCCCGGGCCGTCTTTGCCAGCATTAACGCCGCGGCTATGTTCGTGCCAGAGGAAATACAGGATCAGTCCGTCTGTATTACCGGCGATATAAGCACCATGCTGCAACAGCTTTGAAAATTAAAAACGTCTGTTCGATTATTGTGTTGATCGAACAGACGTTTTTTTATTCCGCTTCCTCCGCGGAGTTATTTACTGCCATTGCCAGACCGTCTGCTTCTGACTGTCTGCTCAGCTTCTTATACATATGATGGTACAGCCCAAATGCAAGCAGGGTCGACAGCACATCCGCAACCGGCTGTGCCCACACCAGACCAGTGACACCCAGAGCCGCTTTGAGGATAAAGAGCATGGGGATGTAAATAATCCCCTGCCTGCTCATGTTGATCACCAGCGACGCGCCGGCTGCCCCCATGGCCTGAAGCGCATTGGACCAGACGTAATAGATTCCGAACAATGCACTGGTACAGAGCAGGATCTGCGAAAACTGGACCCCGTAGCTGAAAGCACTGGCATCGGTAAGAAAAGCGCTGACAATCTGGCTGGTAAACAGATAACAGACCGCTGTCAGAGCCACGCTTAAAATCAATGCGAACCGCAGGGAGAATTTCATGACTTTATGATAGCGCTCCCAGTTGCCTGCGCCGACACAATAGCCGAGCAGCGGCTGGATTCCCTGACCCAGGCCAATGCACACCATCCCCGTCATCATGGTGACCTTCATGGCCACGCCTATCCCGGCAACAGCCATATCGCCGAAACCCGCCATCTGGCTGTTCATGATGATCTGTGAAACACTCATGAGCAGTGAGCCCAGAGAAGCCGGTATGCCGATGGCAAGGACACTGCTGCAGACCTTGTCCTTTACGGTAAAGTCTTTGATGTTCACACCAAGCATGGACTGTCCGCGCAGGAAATAAAGAATGTAGTATCCGGCACCGACAACATTGCCGATTACTGTGGCAATAGCAGCACCCGCGATAGTCCATCCAAAGCCCAGAATCATGATCGGGTCCAGGATGACATTGAGCAGATTGCCGATCAGCATCCCCATCATCGCCTTGTTGGACTGTCCTTCTGCCCGAAGAACATTTGAGTAGCAGTTGGCGATGAGCACAAAGGGACCGCACAAAATGACAATACTCAGATAAGTCCGGGCCAGTTCATAAGTATCCGCACTGGCACCGATCATCTTGAGCAGCGGTTCCATAAAAATCCAGAACAGCAGCGACATCAGCAGGCCCACGATGACACAGCTCCACATGCAGAAAGAGCAGACCTTTCCCGCATACTCTTTGCGGCCTTCACCGAGTGCCCGGGAAATAACCGAGGTGCCCCCGATTCCGAAGACCGTTCCGACTGCCATAAAAATCAGAAACACAGGCGTAGCCAGCGAAACCGCTGCCACCTGCAGGGCATCATGTGTCTGTCCGATAAAGAAAGTATCCGCCAGATTATAAATCAGGACCATCAGCATGGCTGCCATGGCGGGAATCGCGTTTTTCAAGACCGCTTTCCCGACCGGCATGGAGCTGAAGACATCCAGTGACCGTTCGTTATTCATTCTCTCTCCTTTTTTAAAAGCACACTATTAATTACAGTAAAGAAAAAGTCCACCGGTAAGTGAACTTCACTTCTGATCATTTCATGTTTTCTCCGGCTTTGATAAGCATCCGGAGAAAATCGTCTTTTTCCTGTTCAGTAAAGCCGGACAGCAGGCGGTTTTCCGCTGCTTCCATATTGGCTGCCCCCTGATCACAGACCTTTTCCCCCTCCGGTGTAAGCTTTACAATTTTGACACGCTTGTCTTCCGGATCGGTATAGGTTTCTACGAATGATTTCTGTTCCAGCCTGGACATAAGCCCGGCTGTCGTTGCCTGAGCCACCCGCAGGATACGTTCCATTTCCTTAAAGGTTGCCTGTCGGCCGGGAAGATCCCGCAGTAGCATAAGTACATTGATCTGTGACACAGTCAGATCCTGGCTCCGGAGCTGGTTGTTGGCATTTTTCCTGAGCAGATCGTTCAGCTGTTTAATATATCGTCCGCATGACGTTGACGGAATCATGAGCATCCTCCCTTTTGTGATAATTCAATTATACTAAATAGAAAGCAGGCAGTCAATAGCATGCTTTTATTATTTTCAATTCTCTAGCGGCCCCGCTTTGCTGACCGTTTTTCTGAATACAATATAGGAAACCAGTGCCGTACAGGCATCGGCGATAAACTGTGTCCAGATAATACCGGTCATACCCAGAAAATGATTGAGGATGAACAGAAGCGGGATATTAAATCCCAGCTGCCTGACCACAGCCAGAAACAGTGAAATATGACCCTTCCCGATGGCTTCAAAAAGAATACATAATTAAAGCACATGAACATTACCACCGAAGCCAGGCATCGTGCCCGCAGGAACTGGACCCCGTAAGCAATGGTCGTAGCATCGTTGATAAAAATCTGCATAATGAGACCGGCAAAGACTTCGTACAGCACAATACACAAAAGCGAGATAGAAATACCAAGTATTCTGGAGAAGCTTAGCACCTCATGCATACGCTTGCGGTTTCCGGATGAATAGTTGTAGGCTGCCAGCGGCATCATCCCCATGCAGATTCCCACGCCGATGTTAAGCGGTACCCGTTCTGCTTTCAGAACAATGCCAATCGCCGCCACCGCAATATCACCGTATCCGGCAGAAAGCTTGTCTATGACAATATTGGTGATGTCGTACAGCAGCATCGACAGACCAGAAGGAATCCCTACTGCGTAGATTGCCCGGATACTGTCATGGTCTGGTTTTCCTTCATGAATGGAAAGAGACAGCGAGGTCGTTTTTTTCAGCTTTTTAAACTGAAACAGAAAATAAATCATGGCAATGACATTGGAGAGCATGGTGGCGATCGCAGCACCCTGAACTTCCATGCCTTTGGGCAGGATCACGAACATAAACAGCGGATCCAGGGCGATATTGAGCAGACATCCGAGACTGTTGCCAGTGGCAGCCTGGGAAGCACACCCCACTGACCGGATCAGATTGGCCATGGTAATAGTCAGCACGGACGGAATGGCCCCGATCACGATGGTATAAAAAGCATACTGGCGGGCAAATTCCACAGTCTGGTCGCTGGCACCCAGAAAACGGAGCAGCGGATCCATAAAGATGAGAATCGCCAGTGAAAACAGACCGGCAGCCAGGATCGCTTTGTAAAAGCTGTAGGCACAAACTTTTTTCGCCTCATCGTGCCGTTTGACACCCAGCAGTCTGGAAATGAGGCTGCCGCCGCCCACACCGTACAGGTTGGCAAAAGCCAGGCAGATGTTGTAGACAGGAAGCATAAGCGAGACCGCCGCCACCATATAGGGATTGCCGGTCCGGCCGATGAAAAAGGTATCTGCCAGGTTATACAGCAAAAGAATAAGCTGGCTGATGATTGTCGGTAATGCCAGTTTTAGCAGGGCCCGTTTGACTGGGGTCTTTTCGAATAATTCCTGATTGTCCATGTGCGTTTGTTCTTCTTTGTTTAATAATTTTTATGATGAATTCTCTTCATGCATATTTATTGATACTCTTTAATGGTAACAGAAATAAAACAATCGGAGGACAGACTTATGCTCTTCAGACAGCTTCAATATTTTATTGCCGTTGTCGAATGCGGGAACTCCGCCTGCGCATTGGCTTCCTGAGCAGCTACAGCGGACAGGAACTGCATCTTGCAGTTGCGGAATTTTCACGCACCTACCCCGAGGTATCCATCGACATCATAGGCGGGACCCATGAAGAACTGTACCGTATGCTCCAGAACGGCAGCATAGACATGGCGCTCAACGATCAGCGGCGCGCCTTCTCTGATAAATATGAAAACTTCCGACTCAGCAGCTGTGCCTGCTGCATTGAACTGTCATCCTCTGACCCGCTGGCAATCCCGGACCGCATCGACATCAGCCAGCTGCAACGCAAAACCTGTATCCTGGTCAGCCCGGTGCAGGAACGAAAAACCGAAGAGAACTATTATCAGGAAATTCTCGGCTATGGCAGCAGCTATCTGTTTGCGGAGAATCTTCCGGAAGCACGGCTGATGACTGTTGGCGGACGCGGGTTTCTGCCGGTTGACCAGGTGGGCACGCTTCCGGCCCCGGAGCCGGGTCTGGTACGGCGTCCGGTTTTTCGCGACAGCGAACAGCTCCGGCGCAGCTACTGTGTATTCTGGAAGAAGAAAAACAGCGGTTATTATATAGAAGAGTTTGCAGGCATGCTTCGCGATCTGCTCAGCTCTGAACGGGGACAGTCGTGAAATTCGTGACGGATAAGCCGTTCAAACCCCTGTTCAAACTAATTCTCCATGAGAATTCTGCAAAGCTGAAACAAGCAGACAGTCAGCGACAGATCGGCAGACAGCAACAAGCCGGCAGACAGCAACAAACCGGCAGACAGCAACAAACCGGCAGACAGCAACAAACCAGCAGACAGTGTCAGGCAGAAAGGCCGGCAGACAGTGTCAAGCAGACAGTCAGCCTGCAGCAGCAGAATTCGGTGTCCATTTCGCATAAGCTTTGCTAATAGATTACGACAGAAACTGAAATTGATGATCCGTTTTCCGGGTTCTATAATGCAGATAAAGCAATCGCAGACTGGGCAGAACAGACTGTCTGAAGGGAGAAATAAACAATGAAAGATGTATTGATACTAACCGGTGCCGGCCAGATCGGTATGGCTATTGCCCGCAGAATGGGTTATGGAAAGAAAATAATAATCGGAGATAAAAATCCGGCCAGCGCTCTGGCAATTTCAACAATCATGAACGAAGCCGGATTTGATACTGTACCCGTGGAAATGGACCTGGCTTCACGCGAATCGATTTGTAAGATGATCGCGCAGGCTCAGACATTCGGGGAAATTTCTATGCTGATCAATGCCGCCGGTGTTTCACCGAGCCAGGTTCCTGTCGAAACCATTCTTAACGTGGATCTGTATGGCACAGCCGTCCTGCTTGAAGAAGTCGGCAAAGTGATCCGTCCGGGCGGAACCGGAGTCACGATATCCAGTCAGTCCGGACACAGGATGCCTGCCCTGAGCCCTGAAGTGGATGAACAGCTGGCTGTCACACCCACTGAAGAGCTGCTGCAGCTGGATGTTCTGCAGCCTGAAAACATCAGGGATACGCTGCATGCCTACCAACTCGCCAAACGCTGTAATGAAAAACGAGTCATGGCAGAATCTGTCAAATGGGGGCAGCGCGGTGCCCGTATCAATTCTATCTCGCCAGGTATTATCGTGACCCCGCTTGCCATTGATGAATTTAACGGTCCCCGCGGTGATTTCTACAAGAACATGTTTGCCAGATGTCCGGCCGGACGACCAGGTACTGCTGATGAAGTTGCCAATGTTGCAGAACTGCTGATGAGCGATAAAGGAGCCTTTATTACCGGATCGGACTTCCTGAT
>JBMNSG010000065.1:0-12163 GCA_050945075.1 Eubacteriaceae bacterium
AATTTGTACTGAAGTGATCGGTGTTCATGGTACTTATACGCTGGAAGCTACAGGTAATCGTGCCATCTGTATAAACTGCGGTCAATGTGCCAATGTCTGTCCACCTGCCAGCATTACTGAAAGATATGAATATCAGGATGTTCGAGATGCCATTGCAGATCCGGACAAGATTGTGATTGTCAGTACCTCACCGTCTGTCCGTGCAGCGCTGGGCGAGGAATTCGGCATGGAAGCCGGCAGCTTCGTACAGGGGAAAATGGTGGCACTGCTTCGGGCACTTGGAGCTGATTATGTACTGGATACTAATTTCGCAGCTGACATGACGATAGTCGAAGAAGCCAGCGAGCTGGTTTCAAGAATTACCGAAGGAAGCGGACCGCTGCCGCAGTTTACAAGCTGCTGTCCGGCCTGGGTCAAATTTGCGGAAACCTACTATCCGGAGCTTCAGGATAATATCTCATCGGCTAAAAGTCCGATCGGCATGCAGGGTCCGACAATCAAGTCATGGTTCGCGAAAAAGATGAACCTGGCTCCGGAAAAAATCGTCAATGTCGCGCTGACGCCGTGTACAGCGAAAAAGTTTGAAATCAGGCGTTCGGAAATGAATGCTGCAGGCAGACTTGCTGGCAAATCGGATATGCGGGATATGGATCATGTTATTACAACCCGGGAACTGGCCATGTGGGCCCGTGAGACAAAGATCGATTTTGATTCACTTCAGGACAGTGATTATGACCGTCTGATGGGTGAAGCATCAGGTGCCGGTGTTATTTTCGGCAATACCGGAGGGGTCATGGAAGCAGCGCTTCGAACCGCTTACGAATATCTGACCGGAGAACCAGCACCCCGGGCGCTTTATACGCTCGAACCGGTACGCGGTTACGACGGAATCCGGGAAGCCAGTCTGGAAATCGCCGGGATAACGGTGAATGTTGCTGTAGTGCATGGCACTGCCAATGCACGCCGGATGATTGAACGAGTAAAGAGCGGGGACAAGACGTATCATTTTATCGAAGTCATGACCTGCCCGGGAGGCTGTATCGGAGGCGGCGGACAGCCGCGTAATCTGGCCGCTGATGCCGATGAAATCCGACAGGCCCGTATCGCGTCTTTGTATTCACGCGATGAAAAGATGACACTCAGACTGAGTCACGAAAATCCCGAAATCAAAAGTCTTTACCAGGAATTTTACGGGAAGCCGCTGAGCGGGCTTGCCGAAAAAATGCTGCATACCAGTTATATGGACAGAAGCAGCGATTTACATAAAGGAGAAAAGAAAATGGCAAAATGGAAATGCAAGGTTTGCGGTTATATATATGAAGGTGACAGTCTTCCGGCTGATTTTGTCTGTCCGGTATGCAAACAGCCGGCATCATCTTTCGAAAAAATCGAAGAAGCACCGGTAACAGACGGGAATCCGTATGCCGGAACCAAAACAGAAAAGAATCTGCAGGATGCTTTTGCCGGAGAAAGTCAGGCGCGGAATAAGTATACATATTTTGCTCAGGTAGCAGAACGCGAAGGATACGACCAGCTGGCCGATCTGTTCTTAAAGACTGCCCGTAATGAACAGGAACATGCCCGTGTCTGGTTCCAGGAACTTGGCCAGATCAAGGGTGTAGCAGAAAACCTGCTGGCTGCCGCCGAAGGTGAAAACTACGAATGGACCGACATGTACGATCGTATGGCAAAGGAAGCAGACGAAGAAGGTTTCTTTGATCTGGCAGATCGTTTCCGTAAGGTCGGAGCGATTGAAAAACGTCATGAAGAACGCTATCGCACACTGCTCAAAAATGTAGAAATGCAGCAGGTATTTGAAAAGAGCGGGCAGACCATGTGGGAATGCCGTGTCTGCGGTCATATCGAAGTCGGTGTCAGAGCACCGGAAGTATGCCCGGTCTGCAGGAACAGCCAGAGCTATTTCGAAGTACACATGGATAACTATTAATCGAAGAACCATGTAATAAAATTCCTGAAATACGCGGTTTTTCAGCCTTCTGCATGATAAACTTAATAACTAAACCAATTCAGGAGAATTTTCTTGGCACAGATGAGAAACAGCCAGCAGCGAAATTTAATCGTCAGACTGCTTGAAAATAACAGAACACATCCCACGGCAGATGAATTATATGAAATGGCCCGGGCACAGGAACCTAAAATCAGCCGGGGCACTGTCTACCGGAATCTGAATCTGTTATCCGACCTGGGCGAGTTACAAAGACTATCGGTACCGGGCGGACCAGATCATTATGATAGTAATACGAATAAACATTATCATTTTTTCTGTAGAAAATGCGGCCGCGTCTTTGATGCGCCGATTCCCTATCACGATGAACTGAACTGCACGCCGGAAGCTATGAAGGGTTTTCAAACGGAAAGCCACCGTCTGCTGTTAATCGGACTGTGTCCGGACTGTGCGGAAAATGAAGCAGAAGACAAATGATCCGTTCCATAGATAAACTGTTCTGTGAACGGTCCTGTAATTAAGATCAAATCCAAAAATTTGATAGAACCGGCCTGCATCCTCATACCCCCCCTTGATGGTGCAGGCTGGAAACAAACCTCCGTGTCGTTTGAAGTCGATGCGGAGGTTTTATTTGTATCAGAATAGTTTTGCCAGAACTGTAAACCGTTAATTAGTTCAGTTTTTTCAATACAAATGTTATAAAATAGTCTGGATAATGGAACAATCTTCATTGATTTCGTTTATGTGGGATTGGTTTATGAATTGGTACAGGGAGAATACAAATGGCAGGATACATGCGCAAGGAAAAACTGAAACTGGAGGTACTCAGCACCGTTGAGTCAAAAGAACGGTTTTATCAGGATATAGAACTGTATTATATTCTGGACGGGGTACTGAATCTGACAGTGGATAACCGGATTATCCAGTTAAAGCCGGAAGATATTCTCGTGGTCAATGCCAATAAGAAACATGGATTCACTGCTACTGATAACATACTGTTTGCCAGATTAAATATAGCCTATGAACTGGTCAGCGATGTTGTTCAGAAATCGGAAGTGATCTTTCGCTGCGATTCTACCCGTGATACAGGAGAAGGATACCAGGAACTGCGCCGGGCGATGAAAAGGTTGTTAAACAACTACCTGAGCACACAGGGAGATGTCACAAGCTTCGGACATATAGCACTTTGCTACCAGGTCATGAATATCCTGACCATCAACTTTATGGTTCAGATAGTAAACAGTAACAATATGACTGATGAAGAAAAATTCGAAACCAGGATTATGCAGATTAGTAATTATATCCGTGAGAATTACAGTCAGCCAATCAGCATAAAGGAACTGGCAGATAAACTGTATCTTTCCAACGGTTATCTTTCCCGCTTCTTTAAAAAGAATTACGGAATGAGTTTTGCTGAATATCTGACCAATATCCGCCTGTATCATGCTGTAGACCAGCTTTTGTACACGGAAGCTCCCATTACCCGTATTGCCTATGATAACGGGTTTCCGAGTGTGGCTGTTTTTAACAAAAGCTTTAAACAGGCCTATGGACTGACACCCACATCCATGCGTAAAAATGCAGCCGCCAGGACAGCTGAACCGGATTCTGAAGAGCAAGAAAACGATGATACGACTGTCCAGCTGGAAGAATATCTGAAAAATGAAAACGCAGATCAGAGCATTGAAGAAACGCCGGATATTATCGAAAAAGAACACTCATTAAAAACATCAGCTCCGCTTGAGCCTGTCTGGCAGAAAATCATTAACTGCGGAGCCGCAGAAGACCTGCTGAATTCGGAAATTCGCGATCACATCGCGTTATTAAAAGATACACCTGGCTTTGAATATGCTCGTTTCTGGAATCCCTTTACCAGACAGATGATGATCGATATCGATCTTGAAGATAACAGTTATAATTTTTCAAGATTGGACTCTGTTTTTGATTTTTTGATTCAGAATGGATTTAAACCATTGCTCGAGCTGGGGCAGAAGCCTAAAAAAATCCAGCGGAAACTGCAGGATATAGTGGTTTGCGAAGATGAACAGAATGTGTTTAGTTCAATTGAACAATGGGACAGACTCATCGAAGCATTCATAAAGCATCTTTCACACCGTTACGGATCAGAAGTCATAGACGACTGGAAAATAGAAATCTGGTATGACATTCATTACCTTGACTGTGAAGGCGGCATCCGCGATTATTATCAGATTTTCGATCATACCTATGAAATAGTCAGACGGTATTCCGAAAAACTGGAGGTCGGTGGAGCCGGACTTCAGATAGATTCGAAAACCGCACGCAACGAACAGTTTCTCAGTCAGTGGAGCAGGTATAAATATAAGCCGGATTTTGTTTCCTTTATGTATTACGCCTACGAGCTGGGAGAAAATTATGAGGAAAGTACATCAAAACGCCATACTGATAATGAAGGCCTGCTTCACAGACTGAATCAGGTAAAAGAGCTTCTTGAAAAAACAGGATTATCTGATAAACAACTGTATCTGTCAGAATGGAATATCAGTATTTCTGACCGCAACAGTATTAACGATTCCTGTTTTAAGGGAGCCTACATCGTTAAAAATGTGATTGATGTTTATGATAAGGTTGACGGTATGGGTTATTTCAGAGGGACTGACAGGACTTCGGAATACAGTGATACGTCAGAGCTGCTGTTTGGCGGTGTCGGATTGTATTCAAAGGATGGAATTCTAAAGCCGGCGGGCGTGGCATTTCAGTTCCTGAACAAGCTCTACCCGTTTCTGACAGCAGCCGGCCGCCATTATCTGATTTCCACTGATCAGAAGAACGCCTGGGGAATTGTCTGTCATAACCAGCGCAAACTCAGCTATATTTACTATCTGACTGATGAAGATCAGATTGACAAAAGGGATATCGGCAAGTACCTGGAAGACCGCGACAGTCTGGAACTGCGTTTGAAATTAACGGATGCTGCAGAAGGCTGGTATCATGTAAAAACCTATCGTCTCAGTGAAACAGAAGGGTCAATTCTGAATAACTGGGAACAGCTGGGATATGAAAAATATCTGTCTACAGGAGACATCGGCTATCTGGACAGAGCCAGTGAACCCAAGCTTTCGATCCGGAAAATCAAGTCTGCAGATGGTGCGCTGGACATACGGATTCGATTGGCAGCAAACGAGATTGCTTTTATCAAAATTGAGAAAATTTAGCAGTTTTAACTCAGGAAGGTCATTCATGAATAGATGAATATTGACCTTCTTTTTTTATTTTGCTAAAAACATGTAAAAGATGTCATTTTAAGCCCGTTAACAGTGCCGGATTCTGGAAGTTGCGACAGACTGATCCCGATAAAATAGAAGCATAAAAGAAATCACAATTACACAGGGATCATCGAATAAACAGAAAGGTGAAAATCATGAAACTGGGATTAATCACAGCAATTTGTGAAGGCATGACATTTGAAGAAACAGTGGACTTTGCAGCAGAAAACGGACTGGAGTGTCTGGAGGTAGCCTGCTGGCCCCGGGAAGGTGCTAAACGCCGGTATGCAGGTGTCAGTCATATTGATGTTGCAAACCTGGACAAGCAAAAAGCAGACGAAATCCTTGATTATTGCAATAGCAGAAATGTTGAAATATCTTCTCTGGCTTATTATCCGAATACAATGGATCCGGATCTTGAAAAGAGACAGAAATATATTGAACATCTGTATAAACTGATAGACGCATCGGCAATGCTGAAGGTTAACATGATCACAACTTTTGTAGGCAGAGATCCTTCAAAGACGGTTTCTGAAAATCTCGAAACAGTCAAAAAAGTATGGCCGCCGATTGTTCGCTATGCAGAAGACAAGGGTGTAAAAATCGGAATTGAAAACTGTCCGATGTACTTTACTGAAGACGAATGGCCGGGCGGACAGAATCTTATGACTTCACCCTCCAATTGGCGTAAGGTTTTTGAAATTATTGACAGCCCCAATTTTGGAATTAATTACGACCCTTCACATTTTGTCTGGCAGCAGATTGACTATATCAAGCCGATTTACGAATTTGCTGATAAGATCTTCCATGTTCATTTTAAAGATATCAAGCTGTTTGGGGACAAGCTTGATGATGTAGGCATTATGGCTGTACCGCTTGAATATATGACACCGAAGATTCCGGGACTGGGTGATGTTGACTGGGGTAAATATGTTTCAGCATTGACGGATATCGGCTATGACGGATACGCCTGCATTGAAGTAGAAGACAAATCTTTTGAAGGCAGTCTGGACCAGGCGAAAAAAGCCGTTGAGCTCAGTGCGAAATACTTAAGAAATTATGTGATCTGACAAAAAACAGGAAAACAATACGATAGCAGTGTCATAAATGAATTCAAAAGAAAGCAGGCTTAAAAGACAGGCCAGTATCAGTCATTCATTTGTGAAATTATACGAAAGTGAGAATAGCATGAAAATCAAGTTGGGGATCATCGGTTATGGCGGAATGGGAAAATGGCATTCGGAAAATGCACCCAGAGCCGGCGTGGAAATAGCAGCGGTCTGTGATATTGTTCCTGAAAAGCTTCAGGAAGCAAAGGAAAAAGGTCTCAAAACATATGACTCAGCAGAAGAACTGCTGGCAGATCCGGAAGTTAATACAGTCATTCTGACCGTGCCCAATTACCTTCATAAGGATATGTGCATCAAAGCGGCTGAAGCAGGGAAAAATGTCATTACAGAAAAACCTGCTGCTATGAATGTAGCAGAGCTTGATGAAATGGAAGCAGCCTGTAAAAAGGCCGGTGTATTCTTTACCTCCCATCAGAACAGAAGATGGGATAAAGATATGCTCATCGTCAAAAAGGCGTTTGATGATAATATGCTGGGCAACATTTTTACAATTGAATCGAAGCTTCATTCAGGCAACGGTTATATGCATGAATGGCATATTTATAAGAAATACGGCGGAGGTATGATTTATGACTGGGGCGTTCATTTGATTGACCAGATCCTGTTCATGATGCCCGATGCTAAAGTTAAATCAATCTATGCGGATATCAAGAGTGTGCTGCATGAAGAAGTAGACGACTATTTCAAGATTCTTCTGAAAATGGACAACGGTGTAACTGCACATATCGAGCTGTCTACCTATATTCTGAAATATCAGCCGCGCTGGCTGGCTGCCGGAGATAAAGGAACGATGGTAATCAACACCTTTGGCTGCGATGGCGCAATATACAGAACCGGAAAAATGCTGGAAAAACTGCCGCCGCAGATTACCGAAACGGAAGCCGGACCAACCCGTCAGTTCGCACCGGTTCCGCCAGGAGGCATTGTAACGGAACCGCTTCCGGAAGTACAGACAGACTGGGTTGATTTTTACCGTAATGTCGATGATGTTCTGAACGGCCGCGCTGAATCAAAAATAAAGATTCCTGAAGTCCGCCGTGTCCTCTCTGTCATGGAAGCTGCCTGGCAGTCATCCAATACCGGTGAAGCAGTATTATTTGAATAAAAACAGACAAAGGCTGCCGCATATCTATGCAGCGGCCTTTTTTAGAAGTAAAGAATGAATCAGGGAAACTCTCCGACCGGAGATGACTTCATCAGGAATCAGAAATCAAAAGGAATGGATTTTAAATATGGGAAAATATGCATTTGGAATTGATATTGGCGGTACTACGGTAAAGATCGGGATGTTTGAAGAGAAGGGAACATTGATTGAATCCTGGGAGATTCCGACACGAAGAGAAAATAAAGGCGAGTTTATTCTTGCGGATATTACAGGCGCGGTTGAACAGAAACTTCAGGAAACCGGCATTTCGAAAGCAGATGTGCTTGGAATCGGTATGGGCGTTCCGGGACCAGTCGGCGGGGATGGAACAGTTTTTACCTGCGTTAATCTCGGATGGGGCCAGTTCAATATCGAGAAGAGTATGGAACAGCAGACAGGTCTGAGAGTAAAAGCCGGGAATGATGCCAATGTAGCAGCTCTTGGTGAAATGTGGCAGGGTGGCGGAAAAGGAAGAGACAATATCGTCATGGTAACACTGGGAACAGGTGTTGGCGGCGGAATTATCATCGACGGAAAAATTCTTGCTGGAAACGATGGTGCCGCTGGTGAAATCGGTCATCTGCCGGCTAAAGAAGGAGAAACGGAAGTCTGTGGATGCGGGAAAAAAGGATGTCTGGAACAATATGCATCAGCCAGCGGTGTTGCAAAAGAAGCGGTGAAATATCTGCGGGATCATCCAGATGAAGCAAGCGTACTGAAAGAACTGGACGAAATTACTGCAAAAGATGTTTTTGACGCTGCAAAACAAGGGGATAAGCCAGCGCTTGCGATTGTCGATGCAACGGGAAAGCTGCTCGGGAAAGCACTGGCATCCGTTGCCTGTGTTGTAAACCCTCAGGGCTTTGTGATTGGCGGCGGAATGGCCAATGCCGGTACCATATTAATTGATTGTATCAAGAAGTATTATGCACAATATGCTTTTCCTGCGACTCGAAACGTCGCATTTGAACTGGCATGTCTGGGGAACAAAGCTGGGATTTACGGAAGCGTAAAACAGGTTCTGGCTTAAATACCCGATTGTATTTTTCAGGCAGAAGGAGAACCAGGATTGTCTACGAATCAGATTATAAGAATCGCTGTGCAAAACGCGGAAAACGAAGAGAGACATCTGCATCAGGAAGTAGAACTGATCTATGTATTGAACGGATCCGTAATGCTTGAGCTTGTCGGGGATGAGTTTCTGCTGACAAAGGACAGTATTATCCTGATCAATACTGGAAAAGAACATGCCTGGAAAGTCGGGGAAGAGTGTCTGTTATGCCGGATTTATATTGACTATCCGGTCTTTACAAAAATGCTCAACAGATATTTTGTAAGTTTCTGGTGTAACAGTCTGATCAGTCAGGACAGAGAATACGATAAGCTCCGGACTATTCTGAATAATCTGATTCGCGAATATTGCAGCCTGGGCGGGGCAGAATCATTCAGGCTGTTAAGCTGTAAATATGAGCTGCTGGACTGTCTGACCAGGAATTTTGTTATTCAGAATCAGAATCAATGGTCCGGTCAGACAGACGAACGGATGAATCAGGTTGTTGAGTATATCAGCAGTCATTACGGAGAAACGATAACCCTCCATGATGTCAGCAGCCGCCTTTATCTGTCCGATTCATCATTTTCGCGATTATTTAAAAAAACAATGGGTGTCAATTTCGTGGAATACGTCAATAACACCCGTTTGCATTATGCTGTAGAAAATCTTCTCTATTCTGAAAAATCCATTACCACGATCTCTGAAGAATGCGGATTTTCAAATCCGTCTGCTTTTAATAAACTATTTAAAAAGAAATATCATGCTGCACCGACAGCGTATAAAAAACAGCATAAACAGAGAAGCAGCCAGGTCTCTGGAAATGAGGAAAAAGGCAGTGAACAGTTAACTGCTTTTCTAGGCCAGTTTGATCAAACAGAAACCGAGGATCACGAAGTTTCGTTAACGATTCAGGTGGGTGACAGCGTAATTACCCGTTTCAACGGAGAAGGAAATCAAGGAATCAATTTTGGAGATGCTGTTGACCTTTTGCAGGCCCGGTTGCGTGAACATTTGGAGGAAATGCAGAATGAGCTCGGATTTACCCGAATCAGAATCTGTAATATATTCTCTGAAAGCATGTACGTAAGCAGGCAGAATGGAGACAATGATCTTAATTTTGCTCATATAGATAATATTCTGGATTATCTGACTGATCATCATCTGAAACCGGTAATAGAATTGACTGGAAAGCCTAAAAGTTCATTTGTTGATCCGGGTGAAAATCTGTTTGAAGATGATAATCCCAGTCATAAAGCGACTTCTGTAAAAGACTGGATTGGCCTGGTGGATGCTTTTATCCGTCATATCTGCAACAGGTATTCTGAAGAAAATCTCAGTGAATGGCTCTTTGAAATCGGATATGACGGGATCAGGGAAATTATTGAATGTCCCCCTGACTATTATGAAATCTGGCACGAAACACAAAAAACAATTCAATCGGTGAACCCTGTACTGAAGGTCAGTGCGGGAGGATTCGGTTCTTCTGAGCATAATCCGGAACTCGAACAGAATCTCAGAAAATGGCGCAGCAGTGACTGTTGTCCGGATGTATTGTCCTGTTACTGTTATCCTTACTCGGATTATTCAGATTTTAAGGATGTTTACTCAAACCGTGTAACAGACATGGATTTTGCAGCTGTAGAAATCAGAAATTTCAGAAAACTGCTTGAAGAATGTCACTATTCGAAATCAGATATTACGTATTATATAAGCGAGTGGAACAGCAGTATATCCGACCGTAATTATTATAATGACAGCTGTGCCAAGGCTGCCCATATCGTTCAGAATCTGATTGACTTTGCAGGGAGTAATGTTGACTTATTCTATCATAACGGCAGTGACTTCCTGAGTCAGTATTTTGACAGGAAGACACCGCTGATGGGTGCTTCCGGTCTGGTTTCCAGAGACGGTATACCCAAGCCGGTTTATTTTGCGTTTCAGTTTATGAATCGCCTTTATTCCGGCATTCTTGCAAAAGGAGAGAATTATATTGTCACGCGTAACGGACGGGGCAGTTATTTTATTCTCCTCTGTAATGCAAAGAAATTTAATCACAACTATTATTTAAAAAAAGAAAGTGAAATCGGAATTTCCGATCTTTCTGAAATATTCGAGAATCTGGATGAGGAACACATTCAGATTTCTCTTCCTGCAGAAGCCGGCGTTCAATACCGGATTAAAAGGCAGCGGCTGAATGAAGAGCAGGGTAATCTACTGGCAGAATGGAAAAATCTGGGCTATCCTGAGGAATTTCGCAAATCAGAAATTGAGTATTTAAAAAAAATATGCCGGCCCAGAATTAATTGCGAAGATGTTATCACATCTGATGATTCGCTCATCCTGAATGATACGCTTAAAGCACATGAAATAAGATTGATTCATGTTACAAAGTGTGAAAATAAACTTCCGCAAATGGGCAGTTATGGACTGAATAACAGCTGATTTAACAAAAACTAACCACTTCAGATATCTGGAAAGATGTTTGCGGTGGTTCTTTTTTACTCCGGAAAATTTGCTTATCCATTTTTGCATGAGCTTCAGGAAAGACAGCTGATTTTGAAAAGAAAACGGTTGAATACACAAAAGTTTCAAACCATAAAACATTATAAACTGATTACAGAAATACGGGAAACCATTTGAAGTGAAAGGATAAAAATAATGAGTAAATTGAAAATCGGGATTATCGGCTGCGGCGGTATCGCCAATGTAAAACATCTGCCAGCATTGTCCACATTTAAGGATGAGGTTGATCTGGTCTGGTTCTGCGACATAGAAAAAGACAGAGCAGAAAAAGCAGCAGCAGAATATGGAACAAAAGACGCAAAGGTCTGTACAGATTATCATGAACTGCTTGCCGATCCATCAGTAGACATCGTGCACGTACTGACTCCGAATGTCAATCATTGTCCGATTACCTGTGATGCACTGGAAGCCGGAAAACATGTTCTCTGTGAAAAGCCAATGGCTATTACCTATGAAGAAGGTAAGAAAATGCTGGATACAGCGAAGAGAACCGGGAAAAAACTGACGATTGGATACCAGAATCGATTCCGCAAGGATACCAGACAGCTTTATGAAATGGTCAGAAACGGTGAACTGGGTGAAATTTATTTTGCCAAAGCACATGGCATGAGACGACGCGGCGTACCGACATGGGGTGTTTTCCCGGACAAATCAAAGCAGGGAGGCGGACCTCTGATTGATATCGGGACACATCCGCTGGATATGACATTGTGGTTGATGAACAACTACAGACCGGTTGCTGTAATGGGACAGACGTTTCAGAAGCTGAAAGATCATCCGGAAGGCAATAAGTTCGGCCCCTGGGATCCGGAAACCTTTGAAACAGAAGATTCTGCCTTCGGACTGATCAAAATGGAAAACGGTGCGACGATTTATCTGGAAGCGGCCTGGGCTATTAATATGCTCAATTGCAAGGATGCCATGGTCACATTGTGCGGAACTCTGGGTGGTTCGGAAATGTTCGGCGACAACTGGATTAATCAGGGTTATCTGATCTCCAATAAAGTTGAACATAACGAACTGGTAAATGTACAGCCAGCAGAGTCTGCTGGAGTTTATGGCTTTGACGGTGTGGATATGACCGACCCGAAAATCATGGAA
>JBMNSG010000066.1:0-12076 GCA_050945075.1 Eubacteriaceae bacterium
CGAAGTTTTTCATAACAATGTTGCCGGCATTTTTCGCTCTTGTAAAGCCGGTTTCAACCATTGCAAATCCAGGCTGCATAAACATAACCAGTGCGGCTGCCAGGAAGACCCACACCATATTGACCAGCATATCACTACTATACATCGAATAATTCCTTTCTATACCATCCGGAAGCCAGTAAACAGCGGCAGGAGAGGGCCGCCAGGCTTGTATTCCGGTGATCTCCTTTTACGGGACAGCCGCATAAAAGGCTGTCGGTTATAATAAATAATTACGATCGGATTATAATTGCATATCAACCAGGTGTGACGTCAGATGGCATCGGAACCCGTTTCGCCCGTTCTCAGACGAACCACATCGTCAATCGGGATGACAAAGATCTTGCCGCCGCCGATTTCATCAGAAGGCAGCTTTTCAGTCATCATGTCAATGATGTCCTGTGCTGTATCATCGTCCGTTATGGTTTCAATTTTGATCTTGGGCAGGAATTTAACAGTATAGGTTGTTCCTCTGTAGGTCTTCTGATAGCCTTTCTGATTGCCGTAGCCCATAATATTGGTGGTCATCAGCCCTTTTACCGAGCAGGTTTCCAGCAGAGCGGTAGCTTCGTCCAGTAATTCCGGCTTGACTACGATCTCGAGCTTTTTCATAAAATACTCCTTCTTTTTCTCTTTTTTATATACAAAAAGGCGGGTACCCGTGTGATCGGATACTCGCCTTTGAGTGGTTTGTTTTTTATTGAACTGTGTTGTTTATACGTAGAAGAGCAGGTCTTCATAAATTGGATAAGGCCAGTAATCCTGGCCGACCAGTGCTTCCAGACTGTCTGCCGGAGCTCTTACAGCTGCCATCTGCGGAATAATTTCCTTTTCGAAGTAAACCGATTTTTCATATGGATCTTCGAAGTCATCTGCTTTGTTATCCATGGCATCGAGCTTGTCAGTAGCTGTGATCAGATCTTCTGTCAGAGCAGTGATCTTTCTGAGCATCTTGTCTTCTGCCGGTGCATCAATATCCAGTGCCTTTTTCTGGGAAACAATTTCACCCAGGCTCTTTGCATAGCTCAGGCAGGCCGGCAGGATTTCACGGCGTACCATAGACAGCATGGTCTTGACTTCGATATTGATGGTCTTTGAATATTCGTCCAGATAGACTTCACGGCGTGCCAGCATTTCTGTTTCAGACATGATTCCGTGTTTGGTGAACAGATCCATGTTTTTCTTGCTGCAGTATTCGTTAAGTGCGTCCGGAGTAGTTCTGAGATTCGGAAGACCTCTGCGTTCTGCTTCAATAACCCAGTCGTCAGAATAGTTATTGCCGTTAAAGATAATGCGCTTGTGTTCGGCAATTCTTTCTCTGAGCATTTTCTTGATTTCATCGTCCAGATTTTCCGGAGCGACATTTTCCAGGGTATCTGCATATTCTCCGAGGACTTCCGCAACAATGGTGTTGAGGACGATATTCGGGTCTGCAATGCTCTGGTTGGAGCCCAGCATTCTGAATTCGAATTTATTACCGGTGAAAGCAAACGGTGAGGTTCTGTTTCGATCGGTTTTATCCTTCATGAAGTTCGGGATAACATCGACGCCTGTATCCATTTCCACGTCTTTATTGTCGACTGCGGTACCGCGTGTCAGATGCTTGAGTGCACTGTCCAGCTGTTCGCCCAGGAAAACCGAGACGATTGCCGGCGGTGCTTCATTAGCGCCGAGACGATGGTCATTACCGGCAGAAGCGACAGTACAGCGCATCAGTTCCGGATAACGGTCAACCGCTTCAATAATCGCGGTCAGGAAAGTCAGGAACTGCAGGTTTTCTGCAGGATCCTTGCCCGGCTTGAGCAGGTTTTCCCCGGTATCAGTGCTGATTGCCCAGTTGTTATGCTTGCCGGAGCCATTCACACCGTCAAACGGTTTTTCGTGAAGCAGGCAGGCCAGATCGTGACGATAGGCAACCTTCTTCATGAATTCCATGATCAGCTGGTTATTATCGACAGCCTGATTGGAAGTCGAGAAAACCGGTGCCAGCTCGTGCTGAGCCGGAGCGACTTCATTATGTCTGGTCTTTGACGGAATGCCAATAGCCCAGAGTTCACGGTCCAGGTCTCTCATGTAGTTGCAGACACGGCCGCGGATCTTACCGAAGTAATGATCTTCAAGTTCCTGTCCCTTTGGTGCCGGTGAACCGAACAGAGTACGGCCGGTCAGGATCAGGTCTTTTCTCTTCTTATACATGTCGCGTTCGACCAGGAAATATTCCTGTTCGGCTCCGACTGTTGTGGTAATCTTCTTGATATTATCTTTTCCGAATAACTTGAGGATTCGGATCGTTTCGTCAGACAGCGCCTTGGTGGATCTGAGCAGCGGTGTCTTCTTATCAAGTACTTCGCCTGTATAAGAGATGAAGGTGGTCGGAATATAAAGAGTAGTACCCTTGACAAAAGCAAAGGAGGTCGGGTCCCATGCGGTATAGCCGCGGGCTTCGAAGGTAGCTCTCAGACCGCCGGACGGGAATGATGATGCATCAGGTTCGCCCTTGACCAGTTCCTTGCCCGAGAATTCCAGGATAACTTTTCCTTCATCAGTCGGGTTAATGAAAGCATCGTGTTTTTCAGCCGTGATTCCTGTCAGCGGCTGAAACCAGTGCGTGAAGTGTGTGGCACCCTGTTCAAGTGCCCAGTCTTTCATTGAGTTTGCGACAACTTCAGCAATATCTTTTTCCAGCGGCTTGTCTTCTTTGATGACAGCCAGCATGGCATTGTAAACATGCTTGGGCAGACGCTTGCGCATCACTGTCAGGTTAAACGCTTTAGAACCAAACAGATCGACTACGTTGTCCTTATTTTCTTCCACTGTAATATTTTCCGTGAATTCCGCCATTGCTTCCTCCAGATTTTTGAATTCTATATTAATGCTGCACAGCGAGCTGTGATAAACGGATAAAACTGCGGTATTCAGAGGAATATGCTTTTCAGGAAGGAGAACACCGCAGGCAGCCTGTTAAACAAAAAGGCGCTGAATACAGAATACTTCCGTAATCAGCGCCATTGCTGTTTAAGTTATACACTTCCGTGTACTTAAGCTATGAATGAATTATACTGTATACAGAAAACATTGTAAAGTGGTTTTCTCAAAAAACATTACACTCATCACTGAATACGAAAAGCAGGTTTAACTGCATCATATTCCTGTATTGTACTCTATCGAAAGCAGATTGTGTGCTGGAAAATGATCAGAAATGTAAAGATATAAAAAGAGTCAGTAAACAAAGGCCGTTGCATGAGTATTTTTTTCTACTGATGCAACGGCTCTTTTTTGGTAAACAGGCGATGTGGTTATTATTTTGCTTTGCCGGTGCTGCCTACGACGTCCATTTTCTGTTCTACATATTTCTGGACTTCGGCGCGGCCGGCTGTTCCGTATTTCTTGGGATCGAAGACATCCGGGTTTTCTGCCATGACTCGTTTGACGCCATTGGAGAAAGCGACGCGCAGGTCAGTAGCGTAGTTGACTTTACAGATTCCGTTCTGGATACAGTCTCTGACGGTGTCGTCCGGTACGCCGGAGGTGCCGTGCAGGACCAGCGGGATGTCAACAACTTCGCGGATTTCCGCCAGGCGCTTGACGTCCACATGCGGTTCACCCTTATAGAAGCCGTGGGCGGTGCCAATGGCGACTGCCAGAGCGTCGATCCCGGTGCGTTCGACAAATTCCTTCGCTTCGGAGGGAACGGTCAGGCCTGCGCCTTCGCCGCCGTCCAGATCGTCTTCCTTACCGCCGACTTTGCCCAGTTCTGCTTCGACATTGACGCCTACCGGACGGCAGACATCTGCGACTGCTTTGCTTACAGCAATATTGTCTTCAAAAGAATCATGGGATCCGTCAATCATAATAGAGGTATAACCGTTGCGGAAGGCCTTCATGGCGGTATCAAAGCTGTCGCCGTGATCCAGGTGCATGGCGACCGGCACGGCAGCGTCTGCAGCTGCGGCTTCTGCCATGGCTTTGAACATTCTGGTGTCCGCGTATTTCAATGTACCGGGAGTGGTCTGAATCATAACCGGTGAGTTTTTGGCTTCGGCAGCTGCAACGATGGCCTGAACCATTTCCATATTTTCTGCATTGAATGCGCCGACCGCATAGCCGCCTTCCTGAGCGTCTTTGAGTAATTTCTTTGAAGAAACAAGTGCCATTGAGATCTCCTTCTGCATATGTTTTAATCGTATTAAAGTAACCGTATCCACGGTTTACTGGTTCTTCTGCTTGGTCAGAGAATCTGTCTGCGATTGCCTTGCAGCCGCAGTAATCGGAGATTCCGGTTATAGAAGAACCTTAACAGGTTATCTTGTTACTACCAGTTGAATCTATCCGTATTATACAATGATTTTTATGTTCTGTCTCTATGTAAAAACAAAAATTATCCGGAGGCAGAATTTTCTGCAAACATATGCAGAGAAAAGTTTTAAATTTAGTGCAGACAAGAGCATGAAAATGGGTTAAAATATCAATACTGTATACAAAGAACAATATACGGAAAAATCAGCGGAATGCATCTGATGTTCCCCGCTGCTTTTATAATAGAATATCCGGGCAGCCCGAGTGGCTGCGTCCGGCAGTAAAGATGAACAAAGGCGTTCAGCAGTCAGACCCGGCAGGGCCTTATTGCAGTGCGTCTTTTTTTTCTGTCCGGATTTGCGGCAGCGGACGGCTGCACTTGAAACAGTGAACTGCCGCGGTAACCGGTGAAGGACCAATGCGGAACAGCTTGAAGGTTCCGGCATTTAGAATTCGGCAGCGGACGGGTATATTCGTTTCAGCTGTGTAGCCGGCAGTATCTTTCTATATACTATTCTATATAGTATGAAGAGCAGGAAGAGTCACCGGCAGAATAAATGTAAACAGCGGAGCAAACTGGACTCCGCAGATTCTGGAAAGCAGGACAGACATGTTAAGAAAAGAAGGAGAAATCAGGATCCCCTCGGGCTGTGCCATCTGCGGGATCATTGACAGACAGGGGCGCCGCTGTATTAACGGGCAGGCCGCGGTCGATTCCATTCGTATTATGCACGATCGTTCCAACGGTCTGGGCGGTGGATTTGCAGGCTACGGGATTTACCCGGAATATGCGGACTATTACGCCTTTCATATTTTCTACGATGATATGAAGGCCAAGGAAGAAACAGAACGTTACCTGGATCGTCATTTCGAGATTGCCAGCATGGGCATTATCCCGACCAAATCGGTTCCGAGCATTACCGATCAGCCTACGATCATGCGCTACTTTGTAAATCCGCTGCTCACGCACGTGGATGCTTCCGGCAATATCGATGAAAGAATGTTTGTGGCGGACAGTGTGTTCCATATTAACTCCAACATTGAAGGTGCATATGTTTTCTCATCCGGGAAAAACATGGGCGTGTTCAAGGCCGTGGGTTATCCGGAAGATGTCGGCGAATTTTACCGCCTGGATCTGTACAATGGCTGGTGCTGGACTGCACACGGCCGTTACCCGACCAACACTCCGGGATGGTGGGGCGGAGCGCATCCGTTTGCGCTGCTCGACTATTCGGTTGTCCATAATGGTGAAATCTCTTCTTATGACACCAACCGCCGGTATGCGGAAATGCTGGGCTATAAATGCTCGCTGCTCACCGATACCGAAGTCATTACCTATATTATTGACTATCTGAACCGCAGACAGGGCTTTGACTTTGAAGATATAGCCAAGATAATCGCGGCACCGTTCTGGTCCGAAATCGACGAAATGCCGGAAGAAGAAGCCAAACGCTGCAAGATCCTGCGCAATATGTACTCGAGCCTGCTTATTACCGGACCGTTCTCCATCATCTGCGGATTTACCGACGGACTGATGGCGCTGAACGACCGTCTCAAGCTCCGCTCCATGGTTGCGGGTGAAAAAGACGACATTGTCTATATAGCCAGTGAAGAAGCAGCGATCCGGGAAATCTGTCCGGACATCGACAACATCTGGGCTCCGAAAGGCGGCGAGCCCATCATCGTCCGTATCGAACGGGATGAACAGCAGCAGTAATCTGAGAGGAAACTGAATGGGAATCAATTATCTGTATCCACAGTACGAAATACACAGAGACCCGATGCGCTGCATCAAGTGCAGGGTCTGCGAACGACAGTGCGCCAACGAGGTGCATCATTATGACGAAGAACTGGATCTGATGATCGCGGACGAAACCGGCTGTGTGGACTGCCAGCGGTGCGTCAGCATGTGCCCGACACGGGCGCTCAAGATCGTCAAGACCGACAATACATTCAAGGAAAACAGCAACTGGAAACAGGATACCATTGAAGAAGTCTACCGCCAGGCCAGCACCGGCGGGGTACTCCTTTCGTCCATGGGGAATCCCAAGGACTATCCGGTTTACTGGGACAAGATCCTGATCAATGCATCACAGGTTACCAACCCCTCCATTGACCCGCTGCGCGAACCGATGGAAACCAGGGTCTTCCTGGGCAAGAAACCTTCCCATCTGAAGATGGACAAAAAGGGACGCATTGTTTCTGAAATCCCGCCCCAGATCGAACTGGAGCTGCCTATCATGTTTTCGGCGATGTCCTACGGTTCAATTTCAGAAAATGCCCACAAGTCACTGGCAAGAGCGGCAACCGAACTGGGAACCTGCTACAACACCGGTGAAGGCGGACTGAACAAGGAACTGTATCAGTACGGACCCAACACCATTGTCCAGGTGGCTTCCGGACGTTTCGGCGTGCACGAGGACTACCTGATGGCAGGTGCTGCCATCGAAATCAAGATGGGCCAGGGCGCAAAGCCGGGCATCGGCGGACATCTGCCGGGCCGGAAAATCGGACCCAAGGTTTCGGAAACACGGATGATCCCGGAAGGCAGCGATGCCATTTCACCGGCTCCGCATCACGACATCTACTCGATTGAAGATCTGCGCCAGCTTATCTTCTCATTAAAGGAAGCAACCAATTACCAGAAGCCGGTTATCGTCAAAATCGCGGCGGTTCATAATGTAGCGGCGATTGCCTCGGGGATTGCCCGTTCCGGCGCCGACGTCATTGCCATCGATGGTTACCGCGGCGGGACCGGTGCGGCTCCGACCCGGATCCGCGACAATGTCGGGATCCCGATCGAACTGGCACTGGCCGCAGTGGACCAGCGTCTGCGTGACGAACAGATCCGCAACGACATCTCTATCGTCGTGGGCGGGTCCATCCGCAGCTCTGCGGACGTGGTCAAGGCCATCGCACTGGGCGCGGATGCCTGCTACATCGGTACATCGGCGCTTCTGGCTCTGGGCTGCCATCTGTGCCGTTCCTGTCAGAGCGGCAAGTGCAACTGGGGAATCGCCACCCAGCGTGACGACCTGGTCAAACGACTCAACCCGGATATCGGAAGCGAACGTCTGGTGAATCTGCTGCATGCCTGGGATCATGAAATCAAGGAAATGATGGGCGGCATGGGGATTAACTCCATCGAAGCCCTGAAAGGCAACAGGCTCATGCTGCGCGGCATCGGCCTCACGGACAAGGAGCTTGAAATCCTCGGAATCAAGCACGCCGGCGAATAAGCGGAGGAAACCAATGAAACGCGTCTATGTCAATGAAGAAGTCTGCCTCGGCTGCCATCTTTGCGAGTTCGAATGCGCTTATGCCAACGCAGGAACTCCGGATGCCACCGGCAAATCCAATAATATGTATAAGGTCTTTAACAGGGAAAACGCCCCGGTTCCGCGGATCCGCGTCGAAGAAGGCGAACCTGCCGGAGACGATAAAATAACTTTTGCAGTTTCCTGCCGTCACTGCGAAACCCCTTACTGTGTCCTGGGCTGCATTACCGGAGCCCTGTCGATCGAAGACGGCGTGATTAAAATCGACGACGAACGCTGCATCGGCTGCAGAACCTGTACGGTTATGTGTCCTTACGGATGTCTGGTGTATTCGGATCATCATACGATGCTCAAATGCGAGCTGTGTCTGGAAAACGCCACTGGTTCTCCGGCCTGTGTTCAGGGATGCCCCAACCGGGCCATCGTTTACGAAGAAAGGCAGTCATAATGGAAAACAAGATCATACAGACCGATTATCTCGTGATCGGGAATTCCGCTGCCGGAATTGGAACTGTTCAGGGAATCCGCAGCATCGACCGCAGCGGCAGCATTGTCCTGCTTTCGGACGAAGCGCACCATACCTATTCACGACCGCTCATTTCCTACTGGCTTCAGGGCAGGGTGGAACCGCAGAATATGATTTACCGTGATCTGGATTTTTACGCGGATTACGGGGTTCAGGCACTGCTGGGACCGGACGCAAAGGTGATTTCTCTGGATCCGCAGGCCGGTCAGGCGCTGCTGGAAAACGGGGATATTGTCGAATACGGCAGGCTGATGATTGCCTCCGGTTCAGTTCCCTTTGTCCCGCCGATGAAGGGGCTGGAGGAAGCGCAGGATGATTTTACGTTTACGAAGCTGGCTGATGCAGAAGGCGTCAAAGCCATTGTTGATGCCATGGCTGAAAAAGATCAGAAGCCGAAGACAGTGATCCTGGGCGCCGGGCTGATCGGGCTGAAAGCAGCAGAAGCCCTGGCAGATCAGGCAGAGTCGATCGTCGTGGTCGATCTGGCCGAACGTGTGCTCCCGAGCGTGCTCACGGAAAACACAGCACCCTTTGTTCAGGACTATCTGGAAGAACAGGGACTTGTTTTCCGCCTCGGCCGTTCCTTTGCACAGATCGGCGATCATGAGGTCACGTTATCCGATGGAGAAACACTGCCTTACGATATCCTGATTCTGGCAGCCGGGACCCGCCCCAATGTCGTTTTCGCTAAGGAAGCCGGCATTGAATGCGGACGCGGAATCCTGACGGATGAACATCAGCAGACCAATCTTGAAAACATTTTTGCCGCAGGTGACTGCACCGATTCTATGGACATCAGCACCGGCAGTGTCAAGAACATGGCCATTCTCCCCAATGCTTTCATGCAGGGGAAAACAGCCGGTATCACCATGGCCGGCGGAGAAGCGGTTTACGACAAGGGTTTCCCGGTGAATTCACTGGGACTGCTCGGCCTGTTCATGCTTTCCGCAGGCAGCTACACCGGGAACGAAGTGATCGTCGAAGGCGGCGACTGCACCAAACACTTCTTTGTCAGCGAAGACGGAACACAGCTTAACGGCTTTATCATCTTCGGGGACTGCCCCAGAGCCGGGATTTACACCGACCTGATCCGTGAAAAAACAGATCTTTCCGGAATTGATATGGAACGGCTGTTCGCAGAACCCGGAATCATGGCCTTCGGGCATCAGGCACGTATAAACAAGCTGGCACGCCCGCACTAATCCGGAGACGAAAAATGAGAATAAACGCAAAAGGAAAATATTACACGGATCTGAACCGCGAGGTCAAGAAGACCAGCGACAGAGAAGTCATTATAGACAAGGTTCTGGGACAGCGCTATATCGGGACTGGTGTCAGAAACAAGGAAATCATCATTAATGGAACCCCGGGCAACGCGCTGGGCGCTTACCTGATGGGCACGGACATCACCGTTCACGGCAATGTCCAGGATGCAGTCGGGGATACCATGGATTCGGGTGAAATCATCGTCCACGGTTCCGGCGGAGATACCGTCGGTTACGGCATGCGCGGCGGAGCCATCTACATCAGAGACCATGCCGGCTACCGCATTGGCATCCATATGAAGGCTTATCAGGATCATCAGCCGGTGATCGTGGTCGGAGGATCCGCGGGATCCTTCCTCGGCGAATACCAGGCTGGCGGTACCATTATCGTCCTGGGTCTGGACAGGAAAAACGGCGTGCCTGCCGGCGGCTATCTGGGAACCGGGATGCACGGCGGCAGTATGTATATCCGCAGCTATGAACGTCCGCGTGCCATGGAACAGGTAACAGTCACCCCGTGCACAGCGGAAGATCTTGCAGAGATCATGGACAAGCTGGAATACTACTGCAGCAATTTTGATGTGTCTATGGAAGAAGTACTGAACAAACCGTTCTGGAAACTCACTCCCGGCAAGGATAATCCGTACAACGGACTGTACACCGCTTATTAAGTGAATGAACATCTGCAGCACCTGTTTTATTCAGGCGCGCTGCGGTGTGATACGATAAAACAGACCGGCCGCTGCGGCCGTCTGCTTATGCTGTCTGATGCAGGCCTGCCGGGAATAACCGACGGGCCTGTATGCATTTTTACACGAGGTGATTTATGAATCCAGAGGAAGTACTCCGGGCACTTGATTATATTGAAGAAAACGATGTCCGCTTTATCCGTCTCCAGTTCTGTGACCTGGATGGACAGAACCGCAATATCGCGGTTTCACAGCCTGAATTTGAAACGGCGCTGCGTGACGGCTGCCAGTTCAGAAGCTCTGCGGTCACCGGCTTCGAAAGTGCCGGTACACCGGATCTGACGCTGGTACCGATTCCGTCTACCATCCAGCTCCTGCCATGGCGTCCCCAGCAGGGAAGTGTCGCCAAGGTCAACTGCGAAATCCGCTATCCGGATGG
This sequence comes from Eubacteriaceae bacterium, assembly GCA_050945075.1. Lineage (GTDB taxonomy): Bacteria > Bacillota > Clostridia > Eubacteriales > Eubacteriaceae > UBA7485. Next base: position 10,533 of record JBMNSG010000066.1, read on the forward strand.
CACTATTTTTGATGCCGATTCACGCGTGATCCTCAAGCGTATTACCGAATATGCCAGAAAACGCGGGGTTACCTTTGAAACGGGCGTTAAAATTGAATTCTATCTTTTTGAGCTCGACGATGAAGGAAAACCCACCAAGACTCCGGTGGACCAGGCAGGATTCTTCGATCTGGCACCGCTCGACAAGGGCGAAAATACCCGCCGGGAAATTATCCTTACCCTGGAGGATATGGGCTTTTCGATCAAGAGCTCGCACCATGAAACCGGGAGCGGCCAGCACGAGATTGACTTTAACCGGGCCGATCCGCTCACCTGCGCCGACAATATCCAGACCTTTAAAACAGTGGTCAAAACCATTGCCCAGCAGAACGGCATGCACGCCAGCTTCATGCCCAAACCGCTGAACGGGGAACCGGGAAGCGGTATGCACGTGATGATTTCCATGCTTGAAAACCTGCAGGATGCTTTTCACAGCGCGGATGGACTGGTTTCGGAAACCGGCCGCGCCTTCAGTGCCGGGATTATGAAGTATCAGCAGGAAATCATTGCCGTCACCAATCCCTCTGTGAATTCCTACAAACGGCTGGCCGGCGGATTTATTGCCCCGCATGACCTGAAATGGGCTCCGACAACCGACGATACTGTAATCCGGATTCCGGAGGATCCCTTCGATCTGACCCGGGTTATTATCAGAAGTCCCGATCCCTCCTGCAATCCCTATCTTGCCTTTGCCGTACTGCTGGCAGCCGGACTTTCGGGAATTCAGGAAGAGCTCCGTCCCGAAGACTGGGAATCGGACCGTCTTCCGTTCACATTGTACGAAGCTGTCCGCAAAATGAAGGATTCGGAGCTGGTCAGGAAAGTTCTCGGAGACACGGTTTTTGAAACCTTCACAACCCGCAAGGTCAATGAATGGAATGATTACCGCAGCACCGTACACGACTGGGAATACGAGCATTATTTCGAAACCGTATGAGGATAAGACAATGCTCAATCCTACGGAACGGTACCGGCGGACGGTAACCGGAGAAACGGAGGCGCTATGCGCTCGGCACTGATTATTTCAAAGAAAAAAGAAGCAGCCCAGAGCATCGCCCAGATCCTGAGACCGTTCAAAATTGACAAGGCGGACATTACGGACTCGGCTTCCGATGCCCGCCGCAGAATCCAGCAGATTGACTACACGCTGGTAATCATAAACTCGCCGCTCTATCATGAGCTGGGAGCGGATCTGGCACTGGATATCCTGGACCGCGACGGCCCCGATGTGATCCTGATCGTCAGGCGGGACCAGCTTCCCGCAGCAGAACAGAAACTGGCGGAGGCCCCCTGCTTTGTCGTGACTACGCCTATAAACAAGGTCCTGATGATCCGGGATATCCGCTTTATGCTCAACGCCCGCGACAAACGGGAACGTCTGGAAAAGCAGAATAAAAAGCTTGCTGTAAAGATGGAAGACCTCAAGCTTCAGTACCGGGCCAAGCTTATGCTCATGGGTCATCTGGATATGACTGAAGAGGAAGCACACCGTTATATTCAGAAGC
>JBMNSG010000067.1:0-12014 GCA_050945075.1 Eubacteriaceae bacterium
CGGAATGAATGGAAGAGGAAAAACTACGTTTCTTGAAGCAATTTTATTAGCACTTTACGGAGATAATTCTAAAGCTTTTAAAGAGAGTCGATTCAGGACTTATGGAAAGTATTTGAGATCATATGTCAATAAAAGTAGTTTGAGCCAGAAAAGTTATATAGAACTAGATTTCATCTTAAATGAGCAGCAGGGATCCAGCGAATATATTGTACGTCGTGAATGGGATGCGTTAACCAAAAGAACAAGAGAGATTCTTTCAGTTGAAAAAAATGGACAGTCTAATAGTTTTTTGACAGAGAATTGGTCAATGTTCATAGAGAATATTTTGCCAAGTGCATTATCTAGCTTTTATTTTTTTGATGGTGAAAAAATTGCTGAACTGGCAGTTGACGAAACAGATATCCAAATGAAAGATTCTATTCGTGCAATGTTGGGAATTAATGTTCTTGATGTACTTAAAAACGATATAATGCGTAGTGTGCGCAGGACTGAAAAGAATGTTCAAAATGAGTCAGTTTCCAAAGAATTTCAGCAGTTACGGGATGAACAATCAGAAATTACTGATGATTTAAAAAAAGTAAAAATAGAAATTTTGGATTTAACTTCTCAATTAACTTCTCAAAAGGAAAAGGCCAATCAACTTCATCAACAATATGTTCTAAAAGGCGGAAACGTTTTTAACCAGCGTCAGGATCTGATGGAAAAGAGAGCAAATATAATTGCGGAAATGGGACTGAATGCGAATGCTCTCATAGATATTGCTTCAGATGAACTTCCACTGTTATTAGTAAGTGATTTAGTTAGTGAAATTAAAATGACAGCAGAAGATGAGTATAATGATTTGATAATGCAGCAGGCAATCGGCCAGATTGAATCACTCTTACAAGAGTATGGAAACAGTCACCCGAAGGAAATGGTGGAAAATCGTAATTTTGTTGACTTCATAAAGGACAGCACAATAGAAAGTCAATTTACTCCATTATATGGATTGTCCACACAAGCCCTTTTTCAAGTAAATGCTCTTATAGAGGATCTGTTGGAACAGAAGAAGAAAGAAGCTTTAATTCTTTTGGAGAAAAAGAAGGAGTTAAAATCAAGTCTGGCTGATCTGGATAGTTATCTCTCTTTGGATATCAATGAAAATGAGCTTGCATTATTACTGAGCAGAATTAAAAAACAAGAAAATTTACTAGCTAAACTCCAGTTCCAAATCTCTACTTTAGAACAACGCCAGGGCGAACTCATTTCAAGGCAAACAATTAAAGAGTCAAAAATTAACCGACTGATTGAAACTTATTTAGCTGATATGGAGCAAGTTGATGATAACAACAGATTGCTGAAATACTCCAATATGGCTCTTGGAATTATTGAGAAATTTTCTATGGAGCTCCAAAAGAGAAAGACTGGAACACTGGGGAAGACGATCACTGACGGTTATAAAAAATTAGCTAACAAAAAGAATCTAATAGATGAAATTACAGTTGATCATGAGACATTAGATTTAACTTATCTGGATAAACGCGGCAAAGAAGTTTCAAAGGAATCCTTATCAGCTGGCGAGAAACAATTGATCGTTATTGCTATTCTCTGGGCTTTGGCTGTATGTTCATCTAAAAAATTGCCGGTAATAATCGACACTCCTCTTTCCAGGTTAGATTCTATACATAGAGAATCATTGGTCACTAATTATTTTCCAAATGCCAGCGATCAAACAATTATACTTTCTACGGATTCAGAAATAGATCACCATTACTACAAAATGATGGAGGACTATATTGGTGATGAGTTTACGCTAGATTATGACGAAGATTCCCAAAGCACAACTATTTTGAAAGGATATTTTCAAAGTAAATGATCATCAAACAAATTCATTTGTCGCAACAGGCAAAAGATCAGTTAGCAAGACTTAAAGGAAAAACAGGTATTAAAAATTGGAATATCCTTTGCCGTTGGGCGTTAGTGTACTCTTTATCGGAAAATACCATACCAGCTAATGTTCCGATTGCAAATGATAGTAATTTAGAAATGTCGTGGTACACCTTTGGTGGTGATTACTATGAAATTTATGAAGCATTAGTTAAGGCTTGGTGTATCAAGATGAAACTTCCTGTTGATGACGAAAGTATTATTAAATATTTTCGACTTAATCTTGAAAGGGGCATTGCCTACCTTTGCGGTACAGGATTTATTAAAAGCATAGACGATCTTATTTATCTGGCGGTGAGGAATTAATTATGAGTATATACCTGGATTACAATGCGTCCACTCCAATAGATTTTCGTGTTTTGGATTTTATGATCGATGTTTACAAAAATAACATCGGTAATCCTGATAGTCGTACGCATGATTATGGTGCTCAGGCACGGTCAACAGTTGAAAATGCACGGAAATCTGTTGCTTCTTTATTGGATGTTGCCCCTTCAGAGGTTTTTTTTACTAGCGGAGCGACCGAAAGTAATAACATTGCTATTCAGGGCCTTCAGGCTTACGCAAACCAAAATGGCAAAAATCATATTATTACAACATCAATTGAACATAAGGCTGTTTTGGAAACTGTAAAGGAAATGGAAAGAAGAGGCTTTGAAGTGGATATTTTAGACCCACTCCCTTCAGGCAGGATTGATCCAAAACAGGTACTTGAAAAAGTCAAAAATTCAACACTGTTAGTTTGCGTCATGCATGTTAATAATGAGACGGGTATTATACAGCCTGTTAAAGAATTAGGAATTGAACTTGAAAAACGAAATGTGCTTTTTCATGTAGATGCAACGCAGAGTTGTGGAAAACTCGTCAAAGAGCTGCGGGAAATCAAATATAATACCCTGTCATTTAGTGCTCACAAATTGCGTGGGCCACAAGGTGTTGGCGTATTAGTGCTTAGGAGAAGAGCATATCAACTTCCACCTGTGAGAGCAATCATGTTTGGGGGACAACAAGAAAACGGAATTCGACCCGGGACTATCCCTGTTGCGCTTGTTGCAGGCTGTGGAAAAGCTTGTGAAATCGCAGAGAGAGAATACAGAGAAAATGCATTAAAGAATAAAGAAATTAAGCTAGCATTGATTCAGCTTCTTGAAACATCTGGATTATCTTATTCATTTAATGGTGATCAGAATTACTGTATTGATTCAACAGCAAATATCTGTATACCAGGAGTTTCTTCCGAAGCATTGATGTTAGCGACAAAAGCTTATTGTAGTATTTCAAATGGTTCCGCCTGTACATCAAAAAGCTATGATCCCAGTTACGTTTTGCATGCAATGCGTATTCCGATTGAACAAATAGATTGTTCGATTCGGATAAGCTGGGGTTACGATACTGACATTGTAGAATTTAGACAGAACTTAGAAAAACTATTGGATATGGCCAAGATGCTTGCTTCATAAATACGCTGCTTGTATGGATTCATGATTGGAATTCGAGTTGACATCTCTCAACTTTAAAATTGTAGATCTGTGATTCTCAAATTACTCAGACCAAGTTTACTGTATATAAATTTTTATATCAGAGATATATTTTGCCGAATCTGTTCATTAACAGGAAAGATACTATCTAAAATGATTTTTAGATAAACACAAGCCGGAAGCCTGCTATATTCAGGTTTCCGGCTTGTGTTTTTTAGTGGCGTCCCCGGGCGGATTCGAATCGACGGCTACCGTCCGCCGTCTCATTGGACCACTCGCTTTAGCTGGATACTGAAATCTGGATCGGCATTCCTTCCGTAGATCAGTCCCATTTGCCCCAGTACCAGCGGTGTGTTCAGAAACGCCGGGGCGTAATCCGGGCGCCGCATATCCACAAAATGCAGCTCCGCTACATACGGCTCCAGTGCCTTGACAAACTCCTGAATATCCCCGTAATGGCTTTTGGCAAAGAATACATCCTCAAAGACGAAGCTGCCGCCGGGCTTTAGCACCCGCAGCGCCTCGCGTACCAGTTTTAATTTGTCCGGCTGGCTTCTGACCTCGTGAAACACAAAGTTGCTGATAGCCTCTTATTTCCTGTGGAACAGGCCCTTTTTCCTGTAGGGCTCCCTGGTGATAGAAGTGAGCGTGTAGCCTGTTTCATTCACGGCGGCTCTCAGCGCCTCATCGGAGATATCCACATCCGTCAATATTACGGTGATGCCTTTGACGTGAGAGGATGTGACCTTCTTTACAGCAAAGTTCTTTCGTATCACTTCGTTCACGTGCGCTTCGCACATTCCGCACATCATATCGTTGATTTTCAGCGTGATTTTTTCCATCATGGTGTCTCCTTTTCCTGCAAATGTCCACACGGAGCATCTTGTTTTCTCCCTCAAAACTGCTTGTTGCTTAGTGACAGCTGACCACTGTTCAAAAGGTGCCAGTTTAAGTACTCTAACCATAAAGCAGTTTAATGCCGTAAACACGCATTGTCAACCCCTTCGAATGTGTTTTTCAACGCAGGCAGAGGCAGGCAGAAACAGGCAGAAATAATATGGGGGGACCTTGTGCCGGGGAATCCGCTGCATCAATCCGGTGCTCGTTTTTTTAGCGATTTATGCAGAAAGGTATTTTTATGGAGGGTGAGATGAAAGGGCCGAAAAAAAGATTTTAAAAGGAAAATGCCGCAACCTCATGCGGTTGCGGCATTTATGGCGTCCTCGGGCGGATTCGAACCGCCGGCCTATCGCTTAGGAGGCGATCGCTCTATCCTGCTGAGCTACGGGGACAATTGGTACTGACAGGTTTATATTTTATCATCCGGATAACAGTGAATCAAGTATTGACGGGACTTTTCTTAAAGCGGCTCCCCGAAAATCGATTCTTCGTGGTATAATTAAAAAGTTAAACAGGAACTGGAGAGAACATGAAGAATTCACGCAGATTCTGGCTCGGTATTCTGGGGCTTTTTGCCCTGGTCGTATTTGTACCGGCCTTTGTTACAATACTGATGTTCGCGGTTTCTCCATGGGTTAAACCGGTCGTCTTTATTGCACTGCTTGTCGCTGTCTCCGCAGTCCTTGCTTATAAAGGAGGAATCGGCCGATGACTGAGCCGTTGATCCGGCTGGCCAGGCCGGGAGATTATCAGCGTATACTGGATATATTAAATGATGCGATCGGGAAAAGACGCTACACTGCACTGCTTACCCCGGTAACGATCGCCAGCAGAAAAGACTGGTTTCAGGCGCACCAGGACGGAAGACATCCTATTTATGTAGCGGATATCGGAGACGATATTGCCGGATGGATGGCTGTGACCGCTTATCGTGACGGACGCGAAGGCTTCTGTCATGCCTGTGAAATTTCGTATTATGTAGATCCTGTTTATATGGGGCAGGGAGTCGCAACAGCTCTTATGGACTATGTGATTCACATCTCCAGAGATTCGGGACTCAAAAACCTGATGGCCGTTATCTTTGCGGATAACGTTGCTTCCCAGGCTCTTGCCACCAAGTTCGGATTTCAGGTATGGGGAAGATTTCCCGATATTGTCGAAATTGACGGACAGACCAAAGACTGTCTGCAAATGGGACTTGCGTTAACACAAACAGGGGAATAAATACAGTTTAAAACGCGCTAAACCTTAAAAAGCTTGAAAATCAGCCAATAAGCTGATATAATCAGCCCATTAGGCGCCAGCCTTTTTTTATTGTGTACAGAATATTCACATATTATAAACGGAGGGAATAAGATGAGAGTAAAAGTGACACTCGCATGCACAGAATGCAAGCAGCGTAATTACGATACGATGAAGAATAAGAAAAACAATCCGGAACGTATCGAAGAAAACAAGTACTGCAAGTTCTGTAAAAAGCATACGCTTCATAAAGAAACCAAATAATTAAGCAGGCATACTATGGCTAAGACAAAGAAAAATATCGCCAAGAAGAAGAAAAAGAAGCAGACTCAGGCTCAGCCTGAAGTCGCTGCACAGGAAACTGTGCAGGCTGATCTTTCTGATAAAGAGCAGAAAAAAGCCGCTAAAGCGGAAGAAAAAGCTCAGAAACAGGCTGATAAAGAATTTGAAGAAAAGCGCAAGGCTAAGGAAAAGGAAAAAAATCCCGGATTCTTTGCCAGAATGGGTAATTTCTTCAAGGGTACCTGGGCTGAACTGAAAAAAGTTCAATGGCTCAGCAGCGACGAGCTTATGAAAGCATCCGGCGCGGTTGCAGGAATCGTAACGGCTTTTACGCTGGTTACATGGGCAGCGGATTCACTGCTCGGAACCATTGCGGCTTTCATACTCAATATTTAGCAGGAAGAGGAACAGGTTATGAATTATACACCCACCGATGAACCCCAGTGGTATGTAGCACATACATACAGCGGTTATGAAAACAAGGTCAAAGCCGGAATTGAAGCTGCGGTCGAAAACCGGAACATGGGCGATGAAATCATCGAGGTAAAGGTACCTGTTCAGGAAGTTGTTGAAAAGAAGGACGGAAAGACCACCGTCAAAGAAAAAAAGATATTTCCGGGTTATGTCATCATTAAAATGTTTATGACTGACGAATCCTGGTATGTCGTCCGTAACACCAGAGGTGTAACGGGCTTTGTCGGTCCCGCCTCCAAGCCGGTCCCGCTTTCAGAGCATGAGCTCGAAGCAATGGGGATCAAAGAACAACCGGTCATTAAAGTGGAATTCAAGACAGGCGACCAGATCACAGTGATCGAAGGTCCGCTCGAAGGATTCTCAGGGACTATCGAGGAAGTCAATCCCGAAAAGTCCAAGGTTAAGGTCAATCTTTCCATGTTCGGACGGGAAACCCCGACTGAACTGGAGTTTGAACAAATACATATTATAAAAGAATAATAATCTCTCAGGGGAGGTGACAGTATGGCTAAGAAAGTTATAGGCCTGATCAAACTGCAGATTCCTGCAGGCAAGGCAACACCGGCTCCGCCGGTAGGTCCGGCGCTCGGTCAGCACGGTGTCAATATTATGGGATTCTGTAAGGAATTCAATGCGAAGACTGCAAATGATGCAGGACTGATTATCCCGGTTGTTATCACAGTATACCAGGATCACTCATTCACATTTGTAACCAAGACACCACCGGCAGCAGTTCTGTTAAAGAAAGCTGCAGGACTGGACAAGGCTTCCGGTGTACCGAACAAAACCAAGGTTGGTTCAGTCACAGAAGACCAGGTTCGTCAGATCGCAGAACAGAAAATGCCTGACCTGAATGCGGCAGATGTCGATTCAGCAATGCGCATGATCAAAGGTACTGCCCGCAGCATGGGCATCACAGTAACTGAATAATTATTCAGTCTGGTATTCAGTGGGAGGGGTAACCCGTTTACCACAGGAGAACATATGAAACACGGAAAAAGATATAATCAGGCTGCAGAAAGCTTTGACAGTTCACAGACTTACGATATTCCGGAAGCCTGCACAATTGTCAGAAACAATGCAAAAGCAAAATTTGACGAAAGCATCGAACTCCACATTAAACTCGGTGTAGACTCCAGACATGCAGATCAGCAGGTCAGAGGCGCTACAGTACTTCCGAACGGAACAGGTAACGATGTTAAAGTACTCGTCATTACACAGGGAGACAAAGTCAAAGAAGCGGAAGAAGCAGGCGCAGATTTTGTCGGCTCTGATGAAATGATCGAAAAGATCCAGAAAGAAAACTGGTTCGATTTCGACGTTTTAATCGCATCCCCTGATATGATGGGCAAGGTCGGTCGTCTCGGTCGTGTACTCGGACCGAAGGGCCTGATGCCAAACCCGAAATCCGGTACTGTCACGCCTAATATTGCGCAGGCAGTCAAGGAAACTAAAGCAGGTAAAGTTGAATATCGTCTTGATAAGACCAATATCATCCACCTGCTTATCGGTAAAGCTTCTTTCACAGAAGAAGCTCTCGAACAGAACCTCACATCTATTCTCGACACGATTAAAAAAGCAAAGCCGTCGGCTGCCAAGGGTCAGTATTTCAGAAGCATTACACTGACCAGCACAATGGGCCCCGGTGTTAAAATAAATCCTGCAAAATTCTAAACTTCTTGACAAAGTAATTCTGAGAAGATATACTAGTCAAGTCGAATAAAAAGCAATCGAAATATCATCCACAGACAGCTGGGACCGGTTCGTCAGATCCGGTTATAAAAATCCCGCCGAGGTTGAAGCTATAGCATTACATGAAAACTATGCTCTCTTCACCTTAATGTGGAGAGAGTTTTTTATTGCGAAAATCCTATAAAAGGAGGAATAGCATGCCCAATATCGAACTGAAATCCCAGCTCGTGAGCGAAATCGCCGAAAAGCTCAAGAATTCGCCGTCAACAATCGTTGTCGACTATCGCGGACTTAACGTCGACGAAGTGACCAACCTGAGAAAACAGGCACGTGATGCCGGTGTTGAATATAAAGTTTATAAGAACACCATGGTACGCCGTGCACTGGAACAGGCCGGGATCGAAGGAATGGAAGAATACTTCACAGGTCCTACAGCTGTTGCATTTGCAGCAGAAGATGCTGTAACACCTGCCAAGATTCTCAACGATTTCACAAAAGATCACAAGAATCTCGAAATCAAAGCTGGTCTCGTAGATGGCAAAGTCGTAGACACTGCAGGCGTCGTACAGCTCGCAAAGCTGCCTTCGAAGGAAGTCCTTATCGCCCAGGTACTTGGCGGACTCAACGCTCCGATCACCGGATTCGTCGGCGTCCTCAATGCAAACCTGCGTGGACTCGCCGTTGCACTCGGACAGATCGCGGAACAGAAAGCTGCAGCGGAAGCGCAGGCTTAATTCACTAAAAATAAACATAATCAACAGGAGATTACAATGAGCGAAAAAACAACACAGTTAATTGAAGAAGTAAAGGGCCTTACCGTCCTCGAATTATCCGAACTCGTTAAAGCACTTGAAGAAGAATTCGGCGTCAGCGCAGCAGCTCCGGTTGCAGTAGCAGCAGCTCCGGCTGGTGGAGAAGCAGCTCCGGCAGCAGAAGAAAAGACTGAATTCGACGTAGTCCTGACAGCTGTCGGCGACAACAAGATCAAGGTCATCAAGGTTGTCCGTGAAGTAACAGGACTGGGCCTGAAAGAAGCCAAGGCTGTTGTTGACGAAGCTCCGAAGACACTCAAAGAAGGCGCTTCCAAGGAAGAAGCCGAAGAAATCAAGACTAAGATTGAAGAAGTCGGCGGAACAGCTGAAGTTAAATAGTTTAAAGCTTATCCCAAAAAGTCCCCAAAGTGGGGGCTTTTTTTTATTGTATCCCGTACTGTTAGCGTTTAATATAGTGTTATCCTTTATCACAAGACAACCGTCTTAGTGTAAAATATAAGTGCTGTGCTCAACAGTAATACTTAAGGAATCAGTTTAAAATGGCAAAGAATAAAAAACAGATAAAAAAAGAATTAGCAGATATGGAGGAAAATTTTCCTCAGTGGTATACGGACGTCATTTCAAAAACCGAACTGGTGGACTATTCACCGGTAAAAGGCTTCATGGTCATCAGACCTTATGGCTATGCCATCTGGGAAAATATCCAGAAAGCCTTCGATAAGCGGTTCAAGGAAACAGGACATCAGAATATGTACTTCCCGCTGCTTATCCCACGCAGCATGCTGGAAAAGGAAGCGGAACACGTGGAAGGGTTTGCTCCTGAAGTGGCCTGGGTAACCAGAGGAGGAGACAAGGAACTGGCAGAACCCCTGGCAGTACGCCCGACATCCGAAACCATTATCTGCTCTATGTATGCAAAATGGCTTCATTCCTACAGGCAGCTGCCGTTTTTGTATAATCAGTGGTGCTCGGTTGTCCGCTGGGAAAAAACGACCCGCCCGTTCCTGAGAACGTCAGAATTTTTATGGCAGGAAGGTCATACGCTGCATGAAACCGCGGAAGAAGCACAGGCGGAAACCATGCAGATGCTCAACATCTACCGTGAAGTAGCGGAAGAAGTCCTGGCGATCCCTATGCTTACCGGCCGTAAATCCGATAAGGAAAAGTTTGCCGGAGCAGATGCCACTTATACCATTGAAGCACTGATGCATGATGGCCAGGCGCTGCAGAGCGGGACTTCCCATAATCTGGGTCAGCATTTTACAAAGGCTTTTGAAATTCAGTATCTGGACCGCAACAATGAACAGGCTTTTCCGTATCATACCAGCTGGGGCGTTTCCTCACGTCTGATCGGCGGGCTTATCATGGTCCATGGAGACGAAAATGGTCTGGTACTGCCTCCGAAGATTGCTCCGATACAGGTTGTCATTATCCCTGTAGCCCAGCATAAGGAAGGTGTGCTGGATAAGGCTTATGAACTCAAAAACGAACTGGCGAAGGATTTCAGAGTGGAATTAGACGACTCCGATAATTCACCGGGATGGAAATTCAACCAGTGGGAAATGAAGGGCGTACCGGTACGTCTGGAAATAGGCCCGCGCGATATCGAAAATAATCAGGCTGTACTCGCACGCAGAGACACAGGTGAAAAAATGACTGTGGATCTGGGCTCTCTTCAGGGTACGATAGAAGAGCTTCTGGAAACCATACAGAAGGATATGTTTGAAAAAGCGCTGAAAATGCGTGAAGAAAAGACATCCTCCGCTGAGAATATGGAAGAATTCCAGAAAAATCTGGCAGAAAATCCCGGATTTATCAAAGCCATGTGGTGTGGTGACAGAGCCTGTGAAGACAAAATCAAAGAAGAAACCGGGGCCAGTCTCAGGGCAGTCCCGTTTGATGAAGAACAGGAAATAATCGGCGATGGAACATGTGTGTGTTGCGGGAAGCCAGCTGCAAAAGTGGCTTGGTTCGCGCGAGCCTATTGACAAATACTTTACGAAAAAGGTTTATCTCTATCGTAATTATCTGACTGAGTCTTATACAGAACCGGTACGGGAGCTGCTTGTCAGTCATTACGGCAGCGCTGTGAATACCAGATTTGATGAGATACTCTCTCATTTGAATCCTTTTGCAGTTTTTACGGAAGCCGAATTTCAGATGGTGACGGATAAAATATTTTCACTGAACGGGACAGTATTTGCAGGCAGTGATGTCTGTGAAACGCTGCGCGCGTCAAAATATGTTTTTCCGCATATTATCAGTTCCGGGAAGGAAATCGAGGATTATACTCTGGATAATACCGACAGGCAGTCCAGGAGAGTAATCCGCGAGCTCTGTCGTGTCGCCAATACGGCGGGACGTGAGCTTATGATTCAAAAACTGGTAGATAATTACGATGTATCCGAACTGCTTCCGCTCTTTCCGGGTGAACCGGGATGGGAGCTTCAGGAGGGTACCAGAATTTTCGAGATATTTCAAAAAGAGACGACGGATGCCGGCATTCTCATTACCTCAAAGGGTCTGCCTAATGTAGCCTATACAGCTTACGGTCTGATGATCGGGAACTGACCGGGTCGGAAAAGGGAAAGCTGCAGTCTGTTTAACCGGAAAAACCCGGGAACAGCAACAGACAGATGGTCTGCAGCCAGTATCTTAATGCAGCCAGAGGCAGGTAAAACAGATGGAAGACAAAACGGCACTGACAGATATTAAAATACCGGCAGGAATTGAGGAGATTCTCTGCCGGTATCCTCTTTATGATTACCGGATGATCGATTCTGGGACGATTCCGTTCAGCGACAGGGTCCGTACTGTCTGCAGGGATTATTGCCCGATGTACGGAAAACGATGGCATTGTCCGCCGGCTGTCGGACCGGTCGGGGACTGTCGCAGAGAACTGCTTGTGTATCCGCAGGCACTGGTCTTTTCGACTATTGATGAAGCGGATACAGAAAACCTCGCTGAGCTTCTTTCTATGAGAAAGCAGCATGAAGAGATAACAGCGGACCTTGCTGCAGATCTCACAGCAGCCGGTTACCAAATAAAGGTCTTGTCCTCAGGCTGTATTCCCTGCGAAAAGTGTACCTATCCCGATGCGCCCTGCCGCTTTCCGGACAAGGCATTTCCAACAATAGAAAGCAATGGAATTGTATTTGCAGAGCTGGCGGATAACTGTGAAATGGAATTGAGCTGCGGTTCAGGGACTGTGACCTATTTCTCCATAATATTCATGCTTTCAACTTAA
>JBMNSG010000068.1:0-11647 GCA_050945075.1 Eubacteriaceae bacterium
ACAGACTGCTCCGGACGAAGACCGCTCCGATTACGCTTTTATTATTGACGGCAGTGATTTCGAAGTCGCTCAGCGTATCGCAGAACGGGTAACGGCCAGCGATCCCCATTACATTGCCAAGGCAAACAGGAACATCACCCGTCTGTCTCTTTCCGGAATCGGAATGCGCACCCAGTCCGGGGTCGCCGCCAAATTCTTCCAGGTGCTGGCAGATTCCGAGGTGCCGGTCCGTATGATCACAACTTCTGAAATCCGGATCGCCGTCGTGATTGCAGACGAGGATGCACCCCGTGCAGTCAAGGCAATAAAAAACGCATTTGATCTCTGATTTTAACTGATTAATAGTGAATATGGTAAAATATTAAGATAAGCTCAGGCTTATCTTTTTTCTTTTTGCAGCCGGCCGTTCGGCAGTTCGTGTCCGCTGCTGCAAAAAAATACAATCTGGAAATCCTTATTGCTTTGCCTCAGGCAACAGCCATCAGGGAGGTATCATTTGAGAGAGAATTTTTCTGTACAGGGGAATATAAAACAGTGGATGCAGATATCAAAAGCCGCTTTTCGCGATATCGGCGCCACCAGTATCGTTCAGGATCCCCGCTATGCGCGCATTTCTGCAAAACTGCAGGACGGACGCCATATTATTCTGAATATCAGACGAAAGGGAGACGACCGGCTGCTCATGGAATTTGATGCGTCTGATTCCGAGCTGATCGGCACCTTCAAATCGGCCGCAGCATCCCTTTACCGGCAGGCTGCCAGGGCCGCGAGAACTGCATCTTCCTCTGCCAAAGAGGCCGCCGTACAGGCCGCCAGAGACCGTAAACTGGCTCAGGAAACCGCGCTGGCTGCCCAGCAGGCACTGGCCGCCCGTGCCCGTGCAGAACAGGCACAGGAAGCCGCACGCCAGAATGCAGCCCGGCAGACTGCCCCGGAGACCGGAACATCTGCCGGTTCCGGCCAGTACCCGGATCATGTTGATCAGAACGGCCATGCGGATTACACTCCGGATTCACAGCCGGCTGATGACGACTCTATGAGTTTTACCCAGGCTTATACACCGGACGAGTACGATTTTATCGAAGAAACGCAGTATATTCCGGAAGTCGATGCCGCCAGCGACCGCACCAGCAGGAGCGGACAGTCCGGGGACGAGAGTACTGATTCCCTGGTCACCAAGTTTAATCATTACGGAAACAAAATGTGGCTGATCTGGCTGATGCTGTTTGTACTGCCGCCGCTGGGTCTGTTTATGCTATGGTATTTCAAACGCCAGAAACTGGTTCCGAGGATTATCACCACTGTTGTCATGTTCCTGTACATGCTGCTGATCTGGGTATCCTTCTTCGGAGTTGACACAGGTCTGAATAAAACGACTATTCAGCAGTGGTATAATAATATTCAATACAGCATTACCCGTTCCACAGGGGGTGGCAGCACCAGCGAAAGTACAGTGACACCTACAGAAAAAACGGATACGACATCTACCACAACCGCTGCATCGGCAACAACCACGGACACTTCGTCTACGGCCGCTTCGTCTTCAGGCAGTTCTGATTCTTCAACCTCCGGAGCTTCAGGGTTCAATCTGGATCTGTCCGGACTTGAGAATCTGACAAATATTGACCTGTCCCAGTACGGCGTCGACCTGTCTTCGTTAAGCGGGCTTTTTGGAAACAGTCAATAACGCATCTTTTTTGGGTATACATCTATTTAAAGGCATGAGCCAGTTTGTATGATACAGATATAGAGAGGTGAAAGCATGAGACGGGAATATAACCGGCTGGTCAGGGATAAGGTTCCGGAAATTATTACAAACAGCGGACGAAAATGTGATTTTCGTATTCTGTCCGATTCGGAAGTGATTCTTGCGCTTCAGGACAAGCTGCAGGAAAAGGCAGAAAAATTTGCCAAACATCCAAGTGAAGAAGAAATCAGTGATATTTATGAGCTTCTTGACGCCATTATCGATAAATTCGGTTATGAACAGATGCACATCGATTACCTCAAGCTTAAAAACCGCGAAGAAACCGGCGGATATAATAAGAATACCTATCTGATTTATGTAGAAGACGATTCAAAAGAATAATTTCAGATTAAACCGGCGGTACTTTCATGCACTTCCGGAGAATCAGACAAAATGCAGAAAAGCTGTATACCGGTCTTAATCCGGTATACAGCTTTTTTTATCCACAGTATTCAAAGGCGCCGCGAATGCGCCGGGCTTTCAGGCACTCCGGAGGACCGGTCACCTCAATCACATCAAAGCGGACCGGACAGTCGGTACAACCGGAGGCTGTCAGGTAGTGCAGGGCGGTCCGTGAGATTCTGCGCTGCTTTTCCCGGTCTACCGCTTCGCAGGGATTCCCGTGCTTCCTGTTTTTCCGGTACTTGACCTCTGTAAAAACAAGCATCCTGTTTTCACGGGATATAATATCAATTTCCCCGGTCCTGATCCGGTAATTACGGTCAAGCACCTCAATTCCACCTGACATCAGACACCGGACTGCAAAATCCTCTGCCAGTTTTCCTGTTGTTACAGTGTCCCGGGTCATACGAATTTTGTACAGAAGCTTTTTCTGTGAATCGGACACAGTCCGTATTTATGAATGGCCTCGATATGCTCTTCGGTTCCGTATCCCATATTTCTGTCAAATCCGTATTCCGGATATTCCGAAGCGATTTTGCGCATATAATCATCACGGAATTCCTTGGCCAGAATGCTGGCGGCAGCTATGGAATAACACAGCGCATCACCGTGTATGACAGCACGGACCGGAATATCGGTATTAATCTGGACGGCGTCAATGAGCAGCAGATCCGGCTGCGGATCGAGCCTGGCTGCCGCGGATACCATGGCGTGGCGGGTGGCATTGAGAATATTCATACTGTCAATATGTTCCGGCGTCATCACGCCGTACGCATAAGCAACTGCCTCGCGCTGCAGCCGGTCTGCCAGCTCCGCCCGCTTTTTATGAGAAAGCTTTTTCGAATCATTCACACCCGGTATCGACGATTCCTGCGGAAGGATTACCCCGCAGGTGACCACAGGGCCGGCCAGAGGGCCGCGGCCGACTTCATCTATCCCGCAGATCCTGTTGTAACCCGCAGCCCGCAGATCGTCTTCCAGAGACTTCATGCCCTGAATTCTGTTTCGTTCTTTCTGTTCGCGTATCAGCCGTTTTTTCAGGGTCATCCCCCAGTTCTGTACGCCCCTGCGTGGATCTGCCGTTAAAAGCTCCAGAAACGCATCGAGCTCCCCTGGTCCGGGGAGCTCAATACCGCGTACTTCACTAACTGAAAGAGCTGACAGCTCTTCTCTTGTAATCATGCTGTTTCACCATGGTCTTCCGGGCGGTCAATCGTGATCCGTCCGATTCTGCCGTTCTTAAAATCATTCAGAAGCAGTTCGGAGGTTCTCCGATAATCGTATTCCCCGCCTTTGACCAGTAGTCCCCGTTTTTCAGCGACAGCATCAAAAGCCATCCAGGCCGGCTGGTCCGGATCCACGGTAATGCCGTACTGTTCTTCCAGATTTTCAGGATAATTCTGAATCAGAAAATTCATGAGATCCCCGGCAATATTTTCTTTTTCCAGCAGCGTATCTTTAATCGATCCGATCCAGGCCAGATGGTTGGCTGCTTCCTGATCTTCAAACTTGGGCCATAAGATTCCCGGCGTATCCAGCAGCGCCAGCGATTCCGGTGCCTGCAGCCACTGCTGCCCCTTGGTAACACCCGGTTTGTTGCCGATCTGCGTTTTCTTTTTCCCGACCAGAGAATTTATAATCGTGCTCTTTCCTGCATTGGGTATGCCGGCAATCAGGCAGCGCAGTTCTTTTTTATCTTTGGGATTGCAGGAGCGAATGACCTGTGCCAGACGCTTGCGCTGTCCCGAATCGACAGCTGTATAGGAAATAACCGCATCTGCACCCTCATCCAGAAATTTACGTTCCCACTGTGCTGTCATTTCAGGATCCGCAAGATCCGCCTTGTTCAGAACAATAACGTGCTGGCGTCCGCGGCAGTAATCCTGGATTTCCGGATTTCTGCTGGCATAGGGAACACGGGCATCCAGAACCTCGACAACCACATCAATCAGCTTTATCTTTTCCCGTATCTGCCTGTCGGCTTTTTTCATATGGCCGGGATACCACTGTATCAGCTGTTCCTGTGTTTTCATAGTACTTCCCTTTCCGGGAGAATGATCCAAACGATCAGGAGACCGGACCGAATTCAGAGAACGGCCAGAACCGGAAGACGACCTTCCCGTCTATCTGCTCCCTGTTGACAAAGCCCAGATCCGCAAAGCGGCTGTCCGAGCTGTGCGCACGGTTATCCCCCATCACAAAATACTCTCCGTCAGGAACCGTTACCTCGGCAAAATCGGGATAGCTTTCATCGGCAATATAATTTTCTTTCAGTGCTTCGCCGTTACGGTAGACGACATTATTGGAAATGGAAATGGTGTCGCCGCCTTTACCGATGACACGTTTGACATATTCTGTGTTCTTGTTATAAGCCAGAATAACGATATCTCCATAATCCGGATCTCCAAGCCAGTAACCGATTTTGTTGACGATCACACGGTTGTTGTTTTCAAGGGTCGGATACATCGATGAACCGTCTACCCTGACAAAATCAACAATAAATAATTTTAAAACAAGCGCGATAATAACGGCGATAATGATGGACTGTACCCATTCCCGCGCTTCCATATTCTCACTTTTTGATTCGCTCATATAAACCTGATTTCTAAATAAATTTTACCGTATAATTTAAACCGCTTTTATTATTTTACCCGAATTACTGAAAGCATGCTTCAGTTTGACAGCGGAGACAAAAAAAGAGGATCTCGCGATCCCCTTGTACTTTTGTCAGAATAAGGCTTATGCCTTTCTCTTTTCCTTGACCTTGGCTGCTTTACCGACTCTGTCTCTGAGGTAGTTAAGCTTCGCGCGGCGAACTTTACCCTGACGGACTACGGTAACATTTTCAATTTTGGGTGAATGGATCGGGAAAGTACGTTCTACGCCGACTCCTGAAGAAATCTTTCTGACTGTGAAAGTCTTTCTGTTTCCTTCGCCCTGCATTTTCAGTACAACACCTTCGAAAACCTGAATACGTTCACGTTTTCCTTCGATTACGCGTACGTCTACTTTAACAGTATCTCCGACATTGAAAGCCGGAAGCTGAGTTTTCATGTTTTTCTGTTCAATTTTTCTGATTGCTTCGTTCATGATGCTGTCTCCTCGTATAGTTTACTGTTCAGACATTCATGAATCCCGGCCCAGGCCCGCTCAGAGGAACATCCGTTTGTGCAAATCTTCAAAATTCGCACTAAAATAGTATACCTTAACCAGATACTGGTTACAAGTATTATTTTGATTTACTGCTGTAACGCTTCCAGAGATCCGGCCGCTGCTCACGTGTCCGTTTCTCTGCCTGTTCCAGACGCCATTCTTCAATATGCTTGTGATGCCCCGACAACAGTACCTCGGGAACTGAATCGCCTTCAAACACTTCGGGACGGGTATACTGCGGATACTCGAGCAGTCCGTCCGAAAAGCTTTCTTCATCAAGGCTCCCTGAATTACCCAGAACCCCCGGAATATTGCGGGCGGTGGCATCGGCGATCATCAGCGCCGGCAGTTCTCCGCCAGTCAGCACATAATCCCCTGCTGAGAACTCACGGTTTACGAAACGATCCAGTACCCGCTGGTCAATCCCTTCATAGTGTCCGCACAGAAAGATCATGTCTTTTCCGCCTGCGGCCAGTTCCTGACCCGCTTTCTGGGTAAAGGGCTCTCCGCCGGGGGAAAGATGGATAATCTGACAATTCTGCCAGTCGGGAATGCTGCGGATGGCATCTGCTGCAGGCTGTGGTGTCATGACCAGGCCCGCGCCTCCGCCGTATGGATAATCATCCGTGCGTCTGTGCCTGTCTTTGGTATAATCGCGGATATCCCGGATGTCCACCTCGATCAGACCGGCTTCGACTGCCCGTTTCATCATTGATTCTTCAAAATAGGCCCTGATAACTGCAGGAAAAAGCGTAAGAAAATAATATTTCAAAGCGCCCAGTACTCCTTCGGGATATCAACGACGATCTTTCCGGATTCCGGGCTGATTTCAATAAAGAATTCATGCCGGAAAGGCAGATACAACGGCCTTTTCGCCTGCTTCTCATCCTTACAGCCCTGCCTGAAAGCCGGACTGGAAACTGATATTTCAGCCGTGTCGCTGCCTCCGGAAGTCTGGATTACCTGCAGCAGTCTGCCCACTTTATTTCCATCCCGGTCATAGACATCCGAGCCGAGCAGATCTGCAATATAGAATTCATCTTCTTCCAGCTCCTGGGCTTCCTCGCGGTTAATTTCGATAATGCTGCCCTTGAGTTTTTCCGCGGCGGTTCTGTCCGGAACCCCTTCCAGTTTCAGAAGAATTTTGCCCTGATGCAGTCTTACCGACTGTACCGGATATTCAACACGGCCAATCCAGATGCTCTCAAACCCGGCAAAACGTTCCGGATCATCGGTAATGGGCATCACCTTGAGCTCACCGGCTATGCCATGAGCACCTGTGATTTTCCCGACCTTCATTTTTTCTGTAATCATCTGAAACTCCTGAGCACTGTCTGTATGACGCTCTGAAAAACAAAGGACCCGCTGAGCGGGTCCTAATCAACAATTTCCAGGACAACGTGCTTGTCATGCTTCGTGGCATCGGCTTTGACAAGTGTCCGGATTGCTTTGGCGATCCTGCCCTGCTTGCCTATGACCTTGCCCATGTCCTTATCGGCCACGCGAAGCTCAAGTACAGTCTGTCCGTCCTTTTCGGTTTCTGTGACCGAAACAGCATCCGGATCGTCAACCAGTGCTTTTGCAATGACCTCTACTAAACGAGTCATACCGCTCTCCTATTCGACGATATTAGTCTTTTCGACGATACCTGTCTTCTTCAGTAATGTAGTTACAGTACCTGTAGGCTTAGCTCCGTTAGCGAGCCATTTTTTGATGGATTCTTCATTCAGTTTGATGATCGGGGGTTCTACCAGCGGATCATACAGGCCGACTTCTTCGATGCATTTGCCATCGCGCGGTGAACGTTCGTCTGCTACCACTACTCTATAAAAAGGCTTCTTCTTTCTGCCCATTCTTTTCAGTCTGATTTTTACTGCCATCTTTGTCTCCTTTTAATTCTTTCTCTGTTTACATAAAGGGGATTTTGAATTTCCCTCTTTTGCCTTTTTTACCGACCGCACCCATCTGCTTCATCATTTTCCGGGTCTGGTCATATCCTTTAAGAAGCCGGTTTACATCTGCAACCTGTAATCCGCAGCCTTTGGCGATACGCCGCTTGCGCGAACCGTCGAGAATCGCCGGTTTCGCCCGTTCTTCGGGTGTCATCGAGCAGATAATCGCTTCGGTGCGCCGTGTCTGCAGATCTGCTGCGTCATCATCGAAATTCTTCAGCGCTTTTTTGTTGGCGCCGGGAATCATTTCGAGCAGACCGCCCAGACTGCCCATTCCCTGGATCTGACGAATCTGATCGAGGAAGTCGTTGAGATCGAATTCCGCATTTCTCAGCTTCTTTTCGAGTTCTCTGGCTTTTTCCTCATCCATCATATTCTGGGCTTTGTCGATCAGTGTAAGAACATCACCCATTCCAAGAATACGGTTGGCCATACGGTCCGGATAGAAAGGCTCGATGTCGCTCAGCTTTTCGCCGGTCCCGATATATTTGATGGGCTGTCCCGTTGTATAGGCGATGGACAATGCTGCCCCGCCCCGGGTGTCCCCGTCAAGCTTTGTTAAAATGACTCCGGTGATCCCGAGTCGTTTGTTGAATTCATCCGCAACCCTGACCGATTCCTGACCGGTCATACCATCGACGGTAAGCAGGATCTCTGTTGGTGAAACGATTCCCTTGATATCTTCAAGTTCCTTCATCAGGGCATCATCGACATGCAGCCGTCCGGCTGTATCGAAAATCACCAGATCGTAACCGTTGGCTTTCGCATAAGTAATACCCTGTTTTGCGATGATTCTCGGGTTGATGTTGCCGTCAATCGCGAAAACCGGTATATCGAGCTGTTCCCCCAGCACCTGCAGCTGTTTAACTGCAGCAGGCCGGTAGATATCACAGGCCACAAGCAGCGGTTTGAATTTCTTTTCTTTACGCAGCAGATTGGCAAGTTTTCCGGCTGTGGTCGTTTTACCGGCTCCCTGAAGGCCGACCATCATATAGATGTTGGGCTCTCCGTTTTCGGCAAATTCCATTTTTGAAATTTCACCGCCCAGCAGTTTGGTGAGCTCGTCGTTGACGATCTTGACATACTGCTGTCCGGGTGTCAGAGACTTCATGACCTCTTCACCGGAAGCACGTTCTGAAATAGTCTTCGTGAACGCTTTAACGACCTTGAAATTTACATCTGCTTCCAGCAGCGCCAGTTTGATTTCCCGGTTTGCTGCCTTGATGTCCGCATCGGTAAGTTTACCTTTTTTTCTGATTCCGGAAAATATATCCTGGAATTTTTCGTTCAGGCCTTCAAATACCATGTGTACCTCTCTGTTCCGGCTAGCTGTTTTCTTCGATTTTCGACAGCTGCTCAAGAATCCGGACAAGTTCCGTTCTGATTAGATCCGGTTTCATACCGGCGCAGTTCTGAATGAGCCTTTCGAGCTCACTGCGTACCTCCGTAATTTCTTTACGGTTTTCGAGGAAACGCTTTACGAGACCGAGACGCGATTCGTACTCTGTCATAAGCCTGCGACCGCGTTTGACCGTGTCGTAGACACTTTGTCTGCTTCTGCCGGTGATCGAAGCTATTTCCGCCAGACCCAGGTCATCCTCGTAATAAATACGCAGTATTTCCTTTTGATTGTCTGTCAGAAGATCTCCGTAAAAATCGTAAAGCAGCTGTTCTTCTACCTTTTTCTCCATATCTTAGATCCGGTCTTTCTCTGGATCCGGATATCGTATCCGGGAATCCGTAAAGGTTAAAGCCTTTACGTACTTGCTCTATTTTACGGACTTCTCCCCCGTTTGTCAAGCCTTTTCTGATTCCGGACCGCCGGTGATAATGTCGACGAAGTCCCGGGGACTGAAATCAATCAGATCCTCTGCCTTTTCCCCGACACCGATGTATTCAATCGGAATCTTGAGCTCATCCAGAATGGACAGGGCCACGCCGCCTTTTGCCGTTCCATCCATCTTGGTCATGACAATACCATTAAGCGGAATCGCCTGATTGAAAATCCGTGCCTGATTCAGGGCATTCTGCCCGGTTGTGGCGTCCACAATCAGCAGATTATGCTGATGGAAGCCTTCTCCCTCACGTTCGACCACCCGGGCAATCTTGTCCAGTTCCTTCATCAGGTTAACCTTGTTGTGCAGACGGCCTGCGGTATCCACAATCAGGACTTCGGTTCCTCTTGCCTTGGCAGCATTGAGCGCATCAAAAACGACCGAGGACGGATCCGCACCGTTGTTGCCCTTGATGATCGGCACATCTACCCGTTCTGCCCAGGTTTCGAGCTGTTCGGTTGCCGCCGCTCTGAACGTATCCGCTGCCGCTACCATCACCTTGAGACCCGATTCGTGATACTTCTGGGCCAGTTTGGCGATTGTCGTCGTTTTACCGACTCCGTTCACCCCGACCACGACCATCACGGACGGAATGTGCAGCAGTGAATCCGGAACATCAGCTGCACGGTACAGAATCTCACGCAGCTCGTCAATCACCTGCTTCTTGTCGGTGATTGCATAATCCACGATTTTTCCTCTGAGTTCCTCCGTAATCCGGACCGCGGTTTCTACACCCAGATCCGCCAGAATCAGATTTTCTTCAAGCTCTTCAAAAAAATCGTCATCCAGATTGCTGTAGTAAATCAGCTGATCTATTTTTTCGTTAAAACTGCCTGCTGTTTTGGCAAGCCCCTGTTTCATACGCTGAAAGATTGATCCTTCTGCCATCTCTTCTCCTGTTTCAGGTTATCCGGCCTGGCCGGCCTGTTCCTGATCTTCCTGTTTATTATCCATCCGGTTTTCAGTCTGTCCGTTTGAAAAGTCATCCGCCGGATTTGCAGCCGCCATACTGGTTCCATCTTCCCCATCCGGGGAATTCTCGTCTGTATAATCGGAAACCTCGACCGAGACCAGCCGCGAGATTCCGTCTCTGTTCATGGAAACACCGTAGATCCGTTCACAGATCCTCAGTGTGGTTTTTCTGTGTGTAATCATTATAAACTGATTCTCATCCCGTATCTCGTCAATATAATTGGTGAACCGGATGATGTTGCTGTCGTCGAGGGCCGCATCAATTTCGTCGATAATCACAAACGGCGCCGGATTGATACGGATAAACGCCAGCAGCAGGGAAATCGCCGTCATCGCTTTTTCACCGCCCGAAAGCAGCGAAATATGACGCAGATTTTTCCCGGGCGGCTGTGCGGTAAGCTCAATGCCGCTGGTCAGGATATCCTCCGGATCGGTATAGGAAAGACGCGCTGTCCCGCCTTCGAACAGTCGTGTAAACACTTCGCTGAACGCTGTCTGCAGCAAGCCGAAGCGTTCCCCGAAACGCTCCCGCATTGAATTGGAGAGCTCGTCAATCACCTCCAGGATTTCCTGTTCTGCTTCGATCAGATCGTCCATTCTGAGCTTCATTTCCGTGTGACGGGCATTCAGTTCATCATACTCTTCAATTGCGGAAGCGTTAATGTTTCCGAGCCCGCGAATCCGTGCACTCAGACTTCTCTGATTCTCTCTGGTGATTTCCTGATTCTTTTCGCCCAGTGCTGCGGCCTCCCGCATCACCATGGCATAATTCATTTCGTACTGCTCGTAAATCCGTTCCTCACGGTTCTGTGCTCTGAGTCTGACCCGGTCCAGTTCCTGTTCAACCTTGTTTTTTGCTTCCGTTTCCAGCATATAACTGCGGTTAAACTGTTTTACCGCTTCTTCGGCGGCTTCTTTTTTCTGTTCCAGCGCTGCGACCTGTCTGTCCGACTCGGCAATTTTATCCCGGAGCTGCTTCAGTTCCCCGCGCAGCTGTTCACAGGCTTCCCCGGCTTCTTTCGCACCGCGGACAGCGGCTTCACTGAGCTGACGCGCCTGTTTGAGCTGTGTCTGCAGGGAACCGGCTTTTTCGTTTATTTCAGCAGCACGCTGCTCCTGAACTGTTTTACGCTGTTCGAATGAAGCAATTTCCTGATTGACTCTGGCCAGCTCCACCTTCTGACTGGTACTGGATTCCTGAGTGCAGCGGATTTTCTCTCTGATCAGATTCTCCTGATCTGCGAGACTTTCCGCATCTGTTGGCTGAATTGCCTTTGAAAGCTGTTCTATTTCTTCGTTAAGCTTGACAATGCTCTGCTGTTTTACGGTAAGCTCAGCCCCGGTGTCGCGTATGGTTTCAGAAAGCTGTTTCTGCTTTTGCCCGGCTTCCGTACGTTCATTTTCAAAAAGCTCCAGATTGTTACCGGCTTCCCATGCCTGTTTCTGCAGATCACCCAGCATCTGCTGTGTGGTTTCGGAATCATCGGCTGCAGAAGCAATTTCTTTCTGAAGCGATTTATAACGTACGGCCAGTTCGCGGGCTTTCTTTTTCTGTTCTTCCAGGCGGCCCTTGAATTCATTGAGTT
>JBMNSG010000069.1:0-11304 GCA_050945075.1 Eubacteriaceae bacterium
GATTAAACTCCCTCCTGACTACTAATTATGTCTGCCATCTCTTGCTTTTCTACTTTCTCAGTAGAAACCTTCATAAGACTACTATTAATACAATTAAATGCAGAATAGATCTTATCGAATATATCCCTAATTGTCATTTTCAATTCTTTTTAACTTACTAAGTATGTAAAAACCAAGACATGTTTTCTTTACTTAGTTTTTCTTTCTCATTTCGTTATTTCTTTCATTGTTTCTAACTCAGACACTGGTACAATATCTAGAATATCGTTGACACTGCAGCCGAGAAAACGGCAAATACGAACAATGACCTGAAGTGAAACATTTTCATTATTTGATAGTTTAGCCATCGTATTTGGACTAAGACCAACGGACAAACGAAGCTCAGACTTCTTCATATTCTTATCAATCAACAATTTGAATAGTTTGTTATAGCAAACGTCCATTCTTAATTTCTCCTTGTTCAACGAATCAGTAGACCAGCACTTCAGTAAGTATAGCGTTTCCTATTGGCAAATGGAATAAAAATATAAGCTATTCAGAGATATTATTTCATATTTACAGAATATAATTTGTGTTTTTATATATTTTATTCACTAATGCGTATTCTGTGTAATTCACTTTGTCAAACGAAAAAATGCGAGCAACGCTTTGCTATTTGCTTTTCAGATTCAATTTCTATAAGTACATGATATGTATTCATCAAACACGTCTCCTAGTGTATAAAGAAAAAAAGGGCCACGTATTAATGGAAAAATCCACTAACGTGATAGCCCTTTTCTTTTTCATTTCAACTAATATTCTTATTAGACAATATATAAAAATATATCTATAAAAAAGATAAATTTATCCTCGATACTTCGCCATCTTGTAAGCAGAAGGCCAATTGCAGCTAACGAGGGGTGGAACCGAATGTTGGATTTGGATATAAACCCGCTTTTACAATTCATCCAGAATATCGGTAATTTCCATACTGCAGATCCGTCTGGCCGGTCCGTATACAGCTGCGGCAGCCGAAGCAAATACACACAGCAGGATGATGATCAGCGGGACGACAGGAAGGCTCCAGACCGCATAGCTGAAATGCGGCGTAATCAGCAGGTCGTATATCAGCTTGCTGATCGCAAGACCTGCTGCACAGCCGGCCACGCAGCCGCAAACGGCGTAGGTGAAGGCCTCTGCTGCGATCATCCGGGTGATCTGATGCTCATCCATTCCCACTGCCCGCATTACCCCGTACTGCTTTGTTCTCGCGGATACACTCATGGAGATGCTGTTCATGATATTCAGAACCGTGACCAGCGTGATAACCGTCAGGAATCCGTAAACAAACAGTTTGAAGGCATTGTAGGTATTGGTCGTACGCTGATCCCGCCCGTCATGAAAGGTCAGGTTCCCGTCCAGTGAATCCCGGATCGCGTCTACATCAGCATCCGTGGCATCGTCCGTTGTCTGAATCAGGACCAGTGAATAGCCGCTTACACCGGTGAGCCGGGTAAACGTATCCCCGGATGTGATGATCGTTACCTTCCCCCCGGTACTTCCGTCACTGCTGAAGGGATTGTATCGGAGCATCCCTGCGATCTCAAGTTCCTCGCCGCCGATCTGAATAGTGTCGCCTGTCTCCAGCGGCGTGTCCGGATCCCAGACTGCCAGCACTGAATGGCTGTTTCCATAGATTTTGGAAAGATCACTGCCTTTTCTCAGCATTCCGTCCTTGGCCAGACAATCCAGATCAAAATCATCGTAGGAAATCAGATCGACCGTATCCGACTGAAAACCATCTTTACTCACGAGTGCCGCTGTATCCAGCTGGCTTCTGCGGCCGAAGACGTGCTTCACGCCATTCATGCCGGAGAGTCTGTCCGGCAGAGTGCTGTCGATAAGCTGGCTGCTGTCACTGGCTGTGATGTCGAGATCGGACATATTGGATGTCTGAGGCATCAGACAGTCAACCAGATTGATTAATACAAAAAACGTCAGGAACAGAATGATGCTCAGCGCAAATGAGCCGGTCATGAGCATCAGGTTTTTCTTTGAGGAGACCGCATGGTGAAAGCCAAGGGCGGTTTCCACTTTAACTGAGCCGGTCTTCCCGGTCTGCGTGATCTTCTCTGTATTTTCCACATTGCCGGTCGCAGCAGTTACAGGAGAAACCCTGGCAGCTTTCCTCGCCGGCGAACCGGCTGCAACCAGGACCGTGACCACACCGAGCAGAATCCCGGCAAGGATCCCGACCGGACTGATCCCGAAAAGCGGCATCGCGGAGAACTCTCCACCAACCACAAACCGGAGTATGGCGCATAAAATCCATGTGACCACAACGCCCAGCGACACGCCCGCAGGTACGGCGGTTTTACACCAGTTCAATGCCTCCAGCCGGACAAAGCGGATAATCTGCTGTCTGCTCATGCCGATGCAGCGCATCATCCCGAAGAACCGGGTTCTCTGCGCGACATTGCTGTTGATGCTGCCCGAAATCATCAGCACTCCGGCAATCAGGATGAGAATCGACAGCACGGCAGCAGTTGTATACAGTGTCTGTACAGCCGGGCTGGCTGAAAGATCCTGAACCGTCTGGGCGCCGTGCTTTTCAAGCAGCCTGGACATCTCCATTCTCACACCCATATCGGCCATGGAAAATACACCTGTAACCAGAAACACGGCTATTACGATGCACAGAAACGTCATCCGGTTCTGCTGTTTATGAGCCCTGGCAGAGATCGGAATCAGACTGAGATAGCTTTTCATCCGCGGCACCTTCCGAAATCAGTCAGGACGCCGTCTGATACCTGAAGAATCCGGTCTGCTGTCTGTGCAATTCTGCGGCTGTGCGTGATCATGACAATCGTCTGTTCGAAATTCTGCGATGCTTCCTTCAGTAAAGCGATGACTTCACTGCTGTTGCGTGAATCCAGATTCCCTGTCGGTTCATCTGCAAGGATCAGGGCCGGACGCGTAAACAGAGCCCGTCCGATCGCCGTCCGCTGCTGCTGGCCGCCGGAAAGCTGCCCCGGCAGATGGCGGCGCCGTTTTTCCAGACCCAGGATATCCAGGAGTTCCTCCATATACCGGGTATCGGGTTTCTGATAATCCAGCAGGACCGGGAACATGATGTTCTGCTCGACCGTCAGTTCCGGAATCAGATTGAAGCTCTGGAATATAAAGCCGATATTTCTGCGGCGAAAAACGGTCTGACTTTTATCCTTCATAGCAAAGATATCTCTGCCGTCAATAAATACTTTTCCTTCTGTGGGCGTATCGAGTGCGCCGATCATATTAAGCAGCGTGCTTTTGCCGGAACCAGACTCGCCGACAACAGCCGCAAACTCTCCTTTTGACAGTGAAAAACTGACATTTTTTAAAGCCTCTACAGCAGCTTCACCGCTGCCGTAAGTCTTGGAAACTGACTGTACTTCCAGTAAATTCATGGGATTAACACCTCTTTCCGTATCCATATTGAAAGAGTATCATCCCGCTGTTACTCTCATATGACTGGAATCCTACAATCCTGTAGGATTTGAATCCGCTGCTGTAAGGAAATTCAGGGTAAAGACAGATCCTGCACCCGGTTCACTGTCCACTTCAATGGTGCCGTTATGGGCTTCAACAATTGATTTGGCCAGCGGCAGACCCAGACCGATTCCCCCTGTATCTTTTGAAAAACGGCTGCGGTAAAACCTTTTGAAAATATAGTAAATATCCTCCGGATGAATGCCGCTCCCGTTATCCCGGATGATGATCCGGACCATCGAGCCTGACTGTTTCCATTCAATCCGGATCGTATTTCCTTTTACCGTATGGTCAAACGCATTCTTCACAAGATTGCTGACTGCTTCAATCATCCAGACCCGGTCACAGTTCAGAATCAGGTTATCTTCCCCGGATAATAACAGATTTTTTTCTTCCCGCCCGGCCCGGTAGGCAAAATGCCGTTCGATGCTGTCCATCATCTCGGACACGCGTTCCGGTTCTTTTTCCATCACAACGGTTCCCGAATCCAGTTTCGTGATCTTCAGAAGATTCTGAACCAGCGTTTCAATTCTTTCCAGCTCCTGGTCCACCAGTCCGGTAAAGTTTCTGATCGTTGCCGGATCTCCGGCATCATCCTGCATAATACCGTTGTATATATTCAGCGCTGCCAGCGGCGTTTTAAGCTGATGTGAAATATCCGCGATCGTATCCTTCAGGAATCCTTTTGTCCTTGCTTCACCTTCGGCATGCGCATTCAAAATGGCAGCCAGTGTATTCACTTCATGAAAGAATCTGTTCAATTCTCCTTCTTCATTACACTCAATCCGGGCACTGTGATCCCCTTTTGTAAAAGCTATAATCTGTGAAGCAGCCGATTGAAGGACTACGTACTGATTTTTGAAATACCACAGGCAGAGAAGCAGCATTACAGCAGCCATTCCCAGGGAACAGATAAAAATATAGAATGCCGCTTTCTCCGGGATAAAGCTCATGAACATGACCGAAAAGACAGCAAACACCAGAACACAGAGCAATATTCCACTGAAGAGAGCCCTGATTTTTTTATCGACCAGCATTTTCATAAGCGATTAATCTCCGGAATTCCATTTATAGCCCATCCGGCGGACGGTAATAATTCTTTCAGGATTACCCGGATTGTCTTCAATTTTTGTCCGCAGTCTGCGGATATATACGGAAAGAGTGTTCCCATCCACATAATTTTCGTCGCAGTCCCATAACCGGCTCAGTATCTGCTTTGAAGAAAGAACCCTGTCCGGATTCTCCAGGAACAGACACAGCAGCCGGTATTCACCGGCTGTCAGATCGATACTCTGTCCATCTTTACAGACTTCACCTTTGATTAAATTGACACGAATCCGTCCGGAACACAGCTCCGTATCCTCCTGCTCGAAATTATCGCTTCTTCGGAGGAGCGCATTCACCCTGGACAAAAATACGGCCAGTTTAAATGGCTTGGTCATATAGTCATCCCCGCCGATATCCAGCCCCATGATCATATCGGTTTCTTCATCTGCTGCAGTCAGGAAAATCACGGGAACCTTTGAAGCGGCGCGGATTTTTCTGCACAGATCAAAACCGGAACCATCCGGCAGCGAAACATCGAGAATAATCAGATCAAATTTCTGGTCGGTCATCATTCTTTCTGCTTCACAGACTGTCCTGGCGACATTCAGCCCGTACCCCTGTTTTTCCAATGCAAATGAGAGGCCTGTGATCAGGCTCAGATCATCCTCAATTAGTAAAATATTTTTCATTATGAATTTCCGTTTTCTGATTGATTTATACGCTTCATTATAATTCTTTTTTCCGGAACAACATAACAGGTACCGGACCTGTTCATCAAAGAGAGAAAAAGGCAGAGCCTTCAAAGAGAATACTGATCGGGAAATCTGTTTATCTGAACAGCAAAATGACTCAGGACAACTGCAATACAAAAAACCTGCCGGTTTTAGTCCGGCAGGCTGTAACGCAGGATTAGAAGATGGACAATCGCTTTTGACAGGAGCGTCGTATAAAGCGTACGCACCAGGAAAAACTGGAAGAAATTCAGGCTTTCGAAATCAAAAACGGTAAACACCAGATAAAATACAAGGCAGGAGAGCAGAATCACCGGTATGCAGAACAGCAATACAAGTTTTCGCGGATTCTCCGGAATAATCGACAACAATTTATTCTTCTTCGCGCTGGGATCTGCTGGAATCAGTCCTTTTTCGGCTATACCTGCAATAGTCACAGCGATGGGATAAACCATACGCAGCGAAACGATTGCTCCGAGAACGATACTGGAAATCAGTATCGACGCGCGTGCAGTCGGAAAGATAATAACATTTCCTTCGTATATGACAGCACTACCGGTGAGCATGGCCATAATCAGATTAAATCCAAAATCATCCGTGACTGTATTGAAGAGTTCCTTAAAAGTTCCGATCTTCGGAAGTGGGTTCTTAACTTCAGCGTTTCCGTGCTGAACAATGCTGCTGTCACTCTGACAATCCGGCTGTACATATCGAAGCACTGCCAGTTCCTGTACCTTTGCTGTCAGGATACAGGAATAGAGGATTTTCCAGATCATAAAGGCAGAAAAAGTAAAGACGCGGATATCATAAAAGAAGATCAGAAACCGGGTCACCGCCAACATCAGCACCGCGAAGATGACTGAAAAGGCGGCAGAGAGCAGAAACGGCCTTTTGGGAAAATGCGAAATAAAACGACTGACTGGTACATCAGCCGGAAGTTCCCCTGCCGCCCTTTTCTTTTCAATCAGATAATGATTCAGATAAACGGTGATAAACGATATGCTGATCCCGCAGACAACCGCATCATTCAACACACCGTAGAGGGTGATTTGTTTTCCGAAATAAAACAGAAAAAGACTCCCCGCATTCACAGCAACTACAAATAGAATTACACGTAAATTATCAACGTAAGGAAGTCCTTTTCCAGTCATCTCATTCCTCCATTAAGTTTTCAGTCGTTAAATGATTACCGAAATATTTGAATCCCAACTTCGCAGTCCGATAAATCGTACCCGATCGCCTTCTGCAGTCTGTCTTGTCTACTCAAGTCCATAATCTGAGAGATTACCAATACGGCGTGACCTGGTAATATTCAGGGTCCAGTTATCAAGTCCCTCTGCATAGACCGGATTATTGCAGATAAACATGCCCATCAAATCGTCATCATCACCGGCAGTAAGACGTTCGTTTTTAGCAACGCCTGTCAGAATCCTGACTGCTGCCTGTTCAGGGCTGTGGGCAGTTGAAGGTATGTTACTAAAGCCTTTATAAATCCCGGTGGCTGTTGTACCCGGTGTTGCGGAACTGATTTCAACACCATAATCACAGTATTCGTAACGAAGCACCAGCGTCAGCGCATTCAGAGCAGCCTTTGAGCAGGAATAAACCGCCTGATAAGGCATTGGCGTAAATGCGGTTCCCGAAACGATATTGACAATCTGCCCTTTCCCCTGTCTGAGCATGACCGGCAGAGCGGCTCTGCATCCGTAAAGAGGCCCGTAAAAATTGACAGCGAACACTTCTCTCCATTGGTCCGCTGTTACCGGGATCAGTCCAGTAGTCCGGGAAATACTCTCTGAATCAGGAATGGGTACTGTTATGCCCATATGGCCGATTCCGGCGCAGTTAATGAGCAGATCGAGTGGTCCGCTAAAGAAATCCAGGCCCTGCCCGATCATCGTTTTTACATCGTCTTCACTGGTGACATCACAAACTGTTCCTTTTACCTTTCCCGGATAATTCTGATTCAGCAGCTGTTCCTGTTCATCCAGATTGTCTGCATTACAGTCAGCCATCAGAACTCCGGAAGCTCCGCACTCCAGAAGCTTTCGTGACAGGGCCAGACCGATTCCCGAAGCTGCACCAGTGACAATCGCATTTTTACCGGCGTAATAATCCGAGTTGAGATTATCAGCATCGCGTGTACTTTCATAGTCCCTGATTTTCTGCATAATGTCTGGAATATCCTTCTTCGCGGGTATCCGAAAGCTTCCCATGATTTCTGTCCCGGGAGAAGAAATCATTTTAATACCTTTGAAGTCTAAATCAAATATTCCGTTACGTCTGCTTCGTGCACATTTTGAATAGACTCGATCCAGGTTAATACCGTCATCATCCGGATAAAAGCAGGTGCGGCTTCCATCAAGGTCTGAATCATCGCCCAGAATCAGGCGCCTGTTGTCGGCAGCTCCGTGCAGAATCCGACTGGCGGAGTCATGTGGTGTCTGTGCCTCCGGCGGTGCTTCACCTGTCCCGTCTAACTTAAAAATATTCGTTGCCGTCGTTCCCGGTGTAGCCGCATTGACCAGAACCTTATAGTCTGCCAGTTCT
This sequence comes from Eubacteriaceae bacterium, assembly GCA_050945075.1. Lineage (GTDB taxonomy): Bacteria > Bacillota > Clostridia > Eubacteriales > Eubacteriaceae > UBA7485. The sequence goes on from JBMNSG010000069.1 coordinate 7,839, forward strand.
GCACGCAGGGTCAGGGACAAGGCCAGCAGGGCAGATTTAGTAGCTGCATATGGTGACTGATAGGCCATAGGCGAGAAAGCAATTCCTGAAATGATATTGATAATCTGACCTCCGCCCTGGCTGATCATAACCGGAACTGCGGCCTGACACCCGTACAGGGGTCCCATAAAATTAAGATCAAAGGCCTTTTCCCAGTCTTCATTGGTCAGGACTTTCGACAAAAAATCCTGACCCGGTGTCAATCCGTCAGGCTCCAGGGTAAATTTCCCGGTAAAGGGCTTCCCTGCACAGTTGATCAGTAAATCCAGGCGTCCATTTCCTGCAGATACAGCCTGACTGATCATATTCTGAACCTGTTCTTCCTGTGTCACATCACATACAACCCCCCTGACTTTTCCGGGATAGATTGATTGAAGACGGCTGCTTTCTCTTTCCAGGTTATCGCGATTGAAATCCGCCATTGTGACATTTTCTGCACCGCACTCCAGCAGTTCTTCGCACAACGCCAGTCCGATTCCTGATGCCGCACCCGTAACAGCTGCTGTTTTCCCTGCGTAATAATCTTTATCGTAGTCCATGAGTATTCTCCATTTATCATCAGGCATTACCGGTCTTGTACAGTCCCTCCTGATTGATTCATCAATAAGACAGGCATCAAAGCTTTCTTCAGCAATACCGGATTTATTCGTAAATCTGATGATCTTTCATTAAAGTACACTGGTCATAACGTCCGGTAAAAAGGTACTGCATAGCCTCCAGAGCCTGATCCTTCGGATAACTGTAAACGGGTGTAACGGAACGGACACCGTTATCACTCACCATCCAGCCACCGCCCAGAACGTCTTCGATCATCAGTTCTCCCCAGGGATCATCCGGGGTTGATTTCAGGATAACTTCAGCAGTAAGAGGGTCCCACTGCGTAAACCGTGTGAAGCTGTCGTAGTAAACCATATCCAGTTTCTCAAACCACTCTTTGTCCTTTGAGGACTTGAACAGCAGACATCCGCCTTCACCGATAACAGGATTATCGGGCGAACAGGATTCCTGAGCACCGGAAACTGTATGCATGACCGGATCATTATACTCTCCGATTTTTGTCTTTACATCCAGCAGACGGACACCGCCCCGTTCAATATAGCAGTGTCCGGTATCCCCGTTTCGTTCCACATGAATGGTTTCACACATTTTTTTGGGAAGGCCGCTGCTTTCTCTGCCGCTGCACATTCCCATTAAAGCACCGGGTCCGGACAGCTGTAATCCAATAAAATGAACACCGGTCATCCCGTTGAATTCAGTCAGAATCCCGACTCCACCTTCCATATACCACGGACAGAATGTTGGTTCACGTATATTGACAATGTAAATATAAACCATGCCCTGTTCATGGCCGTCATTTCTAAAGGCTGGAACATGGAGCGGTTCGGGAACCAGAGACTGAAGATGGGCCCGGTCTGCGAGACCGTATACCTGAATCCCATACTGATGATTCATGGAACCATCTTTCATGAAATTTTTAAGTTTTTCCTTTGGTATAAAAATTGAACTGTTCATATGATCCCTTCATCTTTCAAAAACTGTTTGCTGGACAACAACTGATTCTGTTTTTTCATGATTATTCTGATTCCTTGTATTCGTCCTGTTCTTCTTCCCTCAGCTTTCATTCTTTTGCCAGGGATTAAATGTAAACGCTCTTCCCTGGGCATCCTGGACAGCTTCCAGGATTCTCCCGCCCCGTCTGGCATCGCCAATGATAATTGCATCGGGAAAAAATCCCTTCAGTTCTTCGGTCTGTTTAAAACAAGGTCTCACCCCGACCGCAAGAATAACTGTATCTGCCTGTATCAAAACCTGGCTTCCATCCGAGAGTCGCGTCAATTCAATTCCATTTTCTATTACAGCTTCCAGCCGGTGCCCGGTCAGAATATCAGGACCAGCCGGCAGAATACGTTTCATTACATCCCGTACAACAGAGGGATACATACCAGGACCTACCGAATCAAGCATTTCCACCAGAGTCAGTTTTTCACAGGAATCAGCCAGAATTTCAGCCGTTTCCAGCCCTGTCATTCCGGAACCGATAACCACTGTCTTACCGACAGGCCTGTTTGAACCAAGCAGCACACTTTCTGCCGTTACCACATTGGATCCCTCTATACCAGGTACCGGTGGAATCACAGGCTCTGCTCCGGTCGCCAGGAATATACCGCATGGATTCAGCTTGGAAATTTCCCGAACTGAAATCTTCTTTCCCAACCGGGTTTCAATACCAGCAGCAGCAATTTGTGCTTCAAGAGATTCTCTGTATCTGGTTATTTTGTCTTTTCCATAGCCTTTATCAGCAATATTGAGAGTTCCGCCTAAAACAGAATTTTCATCAAACAGCACCGGCTCAAACCCCCGGCTTTTAAGAACCAGTGCAGCCTGAATGCCCGCCGGCCCGCCGCCAATGACAGCAACGCATCTTCCCGCTCCGTTCATATCGGGAAAGCAATATTCCCTTTCTCTTCCGGTCACAGGATTTACCGCACAACGAACACGTCTTGCCTTGACGATTTCGCTAAAACACGCCAGACAGCCGATACATTTTCTTATTTCTTCGTCTTTCCCGGTAAAAGCTTTTTTACACCATTCCGGATCTGCCAGCTGTGCTCTGCCTGCTCCCGCAAACTCAAAACAGCCTTCCCTGAGAAGTGATTCTGCTACAGAGGGATCTTTGATATTACAGACTGCCAGGACCGGTATACCGACGGCATTGTGAATGGTGGAAGCCATATACTTTTTCCAGCCCTGTTCATATGTACCAGGTTCAATGCAGCCGTCCGAATAGCAGCTTACATTAATGGCATCTGCTCCTGCTTTTTCTGCAGCGACCGCAATTTTCACAGCTTCTGAAAGATCAATCCCTCCTTCCAGCATTTCTTCTGCATTTATTCGAACTGAGATTGGGAAACGTTTACCACAAAAAGTGCGTATGCCGGCTATGATTTCCGTAAGAAAGCGCATACGGTTTTCAAAACATCCTCCGTACTCATCATTGCGGTGATTCATAGCAGGTGAAAGGAAATTGTTGATCAGATAGCCATGCGCTCCGTGGAGCTCTACTCCGTCTGCTCCTGCCATCTGGACAATACGGGCACTGTTTACAAATTTTTTGACATATTCCCTGCATTCACTTGTGGATAATTCACGCGGTACAGGTCCGCCCGGATGTAACGTAATGGCAGAGGCACCGACAGGCGATTCGCCATCAGCCGGGAAGCCCGATGCGCCGGGATGCTGGAGCTGAACAAAAAAACGGGTATCATATTTGTGAATTGCATCGACAAGACGCTGAAGGTCCGGAATATCAGATACACCTCTGGCAGCCAGCTGACAGGGATCACTGACTCCGACTCCGTCTTCAATTCTGGTTACTTCAGATATAATCAGACCGCAGCCGCCTCTGGCACGTGCTTCATAAAAGGCG
>JBMNSG010000070.1:0-11289 GCA_050945075.1 Eubacteriaceae bacterium
AACATTATAGCACGTATCCGTATGAATAGTTTTGCTTTGCTAACTTCGACAGATTCTTCTACATAGTCCCGTTATAGAGCTGGATAATCCTGGTATGAGACAAACCGGGCCCCCGTACCTGTCAGTTCTGCAGCTCTAACTTCTTTGTACCCTTTGGAATGGCGCTGCAACTGAAAAAAAGCTGCCTCGAAAAAAAGGAGCCCGCAGGCTCCTGTAGTATTTCTGTTATCACAACGGACCATCTCCATTGTGCTGCAGCCGTTCCGGTATCCGGAACGATTTTCAGGCTTCGTAACCCAGTCGTCTTACTGCATCCCGTGCTGTATCCCATTCCGAATAGTAATGGTAACCGTCCTGCAGAATTTCCTGGAGTTCATGACCTTTCCCGGCGCAAACCAGGACATCCCCGGGTCCGCAAAGTTCGGCTGCGCGCCTGATGCCTTCAGCCCGGACCGTCACAGTTTCATACTGGTCAGTGCATTCTCTGACCCCTTCGACGACCGCATCGATAATCTGCTGCGGTTCCTCGCTGGCCGGGTTATCCGAAGTTACCACCACAAAATCCGCATTCTTTCCTGCAGCGCGTCCCATCATCGGACGTTTTGCTTTGTCGCGGTCGCCGTTGGCACCGAAAACCACCACCACTTTTCCGTCCGGATGGACACTTTTGACTGTTTTCAGCAGTTTTTCCAGTGAGTCCGGAGAATGAGCGTAGTCAATGATCACACCAAACGGCGCTCCCGTTTTGAGTACGTCCATACGTCCCGTAATTTCCGCCGGATTCTTCAGCGCTTCCCGGATTACGCCGGGATCCACCCCGTCAAGCAGAGCTACCGCAGCGGCCGCAGCCGCATTGACTGCCATAAAATCACCGACAATCGGAAGGAACAAATCCAGTTCGCCGTTGGGATGAACCAGTGTAAAATCCGACCCGTGAATACTCATTTTCAGATTGCTGACATGGAAATCCGCTTCCGGTGTAAATCCATAGGAATAAACCGGAACATCTGTCTGTGAAAGCTCTTCATACAGGCGTTTCCCGTATGCTTCATCGATATTGATGATATTGCCTTTGACAGACATCGAAAAAAGCTTTTTCTTGGCCTGATAATAGTTTTCCATCGTTTTATGAAAATCGATGTGATCCTGCGTCAGGTTGGTGAAAACAGCATAATCAAAAACCGTTCCGTTTACCCGGTCCAGATAAAGTGCGTGCGAGCTGGTTTCTGTTGCTACCATGGTACAGCCCTGATCCCGCATATGAGCCAGCAGGGCCTGCATATCACTCGATTCCGGTGTCGTTCTGCCCTTGTTATCCACCACTTCATTTGCGATCATATTGTGAATGGTGCCGATCAGCCCGGTTTTTTCTCCGGCCTTTGCATAGATATCCCGTACCAGACTGGTAATCGAGGTTTTACCGTTGGTTCCGGTCACACCCACCGTGGTCATGGATTCAGACGGCCTGTCGTAAAAACGTGCAGCAGCCGGTCCCATCAGGTGACGTGAATTTTCAGTCTGCAGGAACAGCACCTCCGGATAATCCTGCTCCGGATATTCTTCACACAAAACAGCAGCCACACCGTTTTTCACAGCCTGAGGGATAAAACGGTGCCCGTCTGTCTGATAGCCGCGGATCGCGCAGAACATGTCTCCCGGACCAGCCGTCCTGGAGTCGTAGGAAATCCCGGTTATCTCCGGTTCCGTCAGCTCCGCCGCTTCCGTTGCTGTCAGATCTTTTCCGCCGTATCTGGCCGAGATAATGTCCCCCGGTTCGAACAGTTCATGTATATGTTTCACAGTTCCTCCTGCATTTCTGTTTCAATCAGTTCAATTTATTTCAATAATCTGTTCATCATTTTGCTTCTCTGATCTGTTTGTTCGATCTTTTCCAATATGTTTATAATGAACAGTTTTATTATACCAAAAAGTGACGGACTATCGGATAGCTGTACGTTTACGCAAAAAGATCCTGTCTGAACGGACGCCGTTTTCACAAACGGCAGAACGGTCAAAACAGGACCTCTGTTTCTATCTGTCTTCTTTTCTATCTGTTTTCTATTGGTTCCAGAAATTCTGCTATTTCTTCCCGTCCAGTTTTCGCTGCTGACTGTACATATCTATGACAATCACCATCCCCAGGATAAAGCAGATCAGGTATCCGAGAACACCCAGTGCCGGAATATTGAGGATTTTTGGTGTCATGTCGGTCGTAGCAATAAAACTGGAGCCGATAATACCAGCCGCCAGCACAATGCACATGACGATTTTGTTCACCATCCGGGATATCGCAGAAAGCGGTTCCTCAGAACCTGTCAGAGCTATATTGATTTTAGCCTGACCTTTAAGCGTAGAGGAAAGCAGCTCCTGGAATGTAACCGGCACTTCCAGTCCTGAAGCACCTGCTGCCAGCAGAGAACGCAGCAGCTTTTTCCCGGCCACCTTCATATCGAAGTCCTGAAACTCCTCGTGTCCCACATAGCTCACAAACACCTGAATCGGGCTGACATCAGGTGCGATATCAAGAATCACGCCTTCGATTGTAATCATGCCGCGGACGAGCATGGTAATCCCGGGCGGCATTTCAATGTGATTCTTCGAGCAGATGGTCAGCATCTGATCCATAAAACGTGCCAGATCGATATCCGAGATTTCCATCGTCGAATACTCATCGAGCATATCGCTGATATCAATATAGAGGGCGCTGTGATCAATCCTGCCATTCTGTTCCCCCAGCATCAGGAAAGCCGCTTTCAGCGATTCGACATTGCCGGTGGCAACGGCCTCCAGTGCCTGCGAGAGCAGGCTGCGGTCACGGTGCGACAGGTTCCCCATCATCCCCATATCCAGCCAGGCGATTTTCCCGCCCCAGATCCGGATATTTCCCTGATGCGGGTCCGCCTGAAAAAAGCCGTCCGTCAGAACCTGCTTCATATAGTTGTTGCACAGCTTGATCGCAATATCATTGAGATCATAACCGGCTTTCCGGATATCTTCCTTACGGCTTATTTCAAATCCGCCAATATAATTCATGACCAGAATTTTAGAGGTCGTATACTCCCGGAAGACAACCGGCGAGGTTATATAGGCGACTTCTTCATTAAGCTGAAAGAAATACTCGCAGTTACGGGCCTCGATCAGAAAATCCATTTCCTTCTGGGCCGCAGCCCACATCTCGCGGATCACCATCCGGAAATCGATCACGTCCGTAGTCCGGGTTACGATATTCATGATCCGGGCCGCCCGCTCCATAAGCGAAACATCTTCTGCCATCTTCTCATAAATATGCGGCCGCTGAACCTTCAGCACCACATCTTCTCCGGTGGATTTCAGCACCGCCCGATGAACCTGGGCTATCGATGCGGAACCCAGCGGTTCAGGATCAATGGAACTGAAAATCTGTGCCGGATTTCTGCGGTACTCCGTTTCCAGAACAGAAAGAATATCGGCAAACGGCAGTGGGTTGACATTTTCCTGCAGCTTCAGCAGTGCTTTACAATAGTCCGGAGGCAGAATATCCTGGCGCATCGCCATAATCTGCCCCAGCTTGATATAAGTGGGACCCAGTGCCTCGATTACGCTTACCAGCTTATCGGGCGTAATCCCGTGGGTGATATCGTATTTAGACAGAATGCTGATGATCTCATGCAGCCGCCGCCTTCTGTAGGCACGGGTAATCGTCGTAGTCTGCTGTTCACCTGAAGCCATGTGTTTACTTGTCGGCCGTAAGCTTGTCGATCAGTTCCTGCTTCTGTTCCGGTGTAAGCTTGCCCGCTGCACTCAATACAGATTCTACTGAATCAGGTTCTGAGCTGGTATTGAGCGAGTTTTTGAGTTCTTCGTTGATTGCTTTACCCTGTTCGACAGTCATTTCACCTTTTTTGATCAGTTCATTGGTCAGCTTGCTCGCTGTTTCCGCTGTCATACTTACCGCGCCTACACCTGCCAGAAATACTTTTTTCAATTCTTCAGAAAGATCCATTGCCATGATTTTTCTCCTTTGTTAGTTTATGATTCATTTCCGCACAGACAAGCTGTCTGGCAGACTGCCGGACGAGCTGTCAGGCAGCCGGACGGATAACCCGGCCGGCTATATGATGCTATTATACCCTTTGAAAAGCTTTCATTACCTCAAGTTGTATTTCACGAATGCTTACACCATTATTCAGTGCAGCAGTTTTCATATCTTCATATTCAGGATATGCTTTCCGGATCGCACCGACACAACTGGTCTTGACATGAATTTCTCCATATCTGGTCTGGACCGGAACAATTTCCCGGGCCATGATAATCCGCTGGGCCGGGAAATACCGCAGTCCGATCGCAGACGAATTTCTTAAAATCAGTTCCGCTGCATTTTCCAGAACCCGGTCACGGCAGAGAACTGTGAGCAGAATTCCCGGACGGGATTTCTTCATGGTAATGCCTGTCCAGTAAGCATCCAGAATCCCTTCCGTTTCCATGAGCCTTTCCATCAGGAAGCCCGCCTCCTCACCGGTCATGTCATCGACCTGGGTCTCGATCTGTACCACAGAGTCGACATGGCGGGTAGTTCCCGGAACAATCCGCGACAGGTAATCCTCCGGAGCGGAATCCCCGTTTCCTGTCAGTGGCCGGATTTCTGAAGCATCTTCCGGAATTCCTTCCGTATCCCCGAGTACAATCCGCAGGGCGTTGGGGATCCTGAATATCCTGGTCCCGAAGCCGACACCGCGTTTTTCGGCAATACAGATGAGATTGGGATCGTACTGCGCATAACAGGCAAGAATCACGGCCCCCGTTGGCGTCAGCGCTTCCGTATCGATATCCCGCTGATAAATCGGAATCCCGCTTCCTTCCAGCACGCCCATAACCGCCGGTACCGGAACCGGAAGCAGGCCGTGTGCACAGTGTACAAAACCACTGCCCGTATTCACCGGTGAACAGTAAATGCGTTCAATTCCTTCGTTTTTCCTGAACCAGTCAATACAGATCACCGTACCGACAATATCGGCGATGGAATCGAGCGCACCCGCTTCGTGAAACGCCACCTCATTCGCCGGCTTCCCGTGAACCTGACCTTCCGCCACCGCCAGCCGTTCAAAAACCCGAATCGACTCCGACTTCACCTGGCCTGACAGTCCGGATGATTCAATGATCTCCCTGATTTCCGCAAAACGCCTGTGTTCATGATGATGCTGATGCTGGTCATGATGATGATCATGGCCCTCGCAGTGCTCACCATTGGCATGATGATGATCGTGATCATGTTCCTCGCAGCGCCCGTCATCAGCATGATAATGGTCATGGTCGTGGTCCTCGCAGTGTCCGTCATCAGCATGATTGTGATCGTGGCCCTCGCAGTGCCCGTCATCGGCATGATGATGATCGTGATGGCTGTCATGCAGATCTGCATCAGCCCCGGTCCGTTCGTCAATGACCGAGCAGCGGCATCCGGTAAGACCATTTCGCTGCGATTCTTCGAAATCGAGACGGATGGGCAGACCCAGCTTGCCTATTTCCGACTGCAGAAAATCGGTATCCATCCCCAGATCCGCAAAAGCACCCAGAAACATATCGCCGGCCGCTCCGGCAAAACAGTCAATTTTCAGTATTTTCATCGTCATCCTGTTCGATCTGGCTATGCAGCGTTGCCGTGTGATTGATTTTTGAAGCTGCGCAGGCAGCTCCGAATCCGTTGTCGATATTCACAACTGTCATCCCGGAGGCACAGGAATTGAGCATGCCCAGGAGTGCAGCCACACCGCCGAACGAAGCCCCGTAGCCGACTGAGGTCGGTACCCCGATTACCGGTGCATTGGTCAGTCCGCCTACCACTGTCCCCAGTGCCGCTTCCATTCCCGCTACGACAATAATGACAGAAGCTTCTCTCAACACTTCCGTCTGGTCCAGGATCCGGTGAATGCCAGCCACGCCGACATCATACAGCCGTTCGACTTTGTTCCCCATAATTTCCGCACAGACCGCTGCTTCTTCGCTGACCGGAATATCAGAGGTCCCGGCAGATACCACCAGAACCGTTCCGCCTGAATATTTGACTGGTTCAAACTGAATCAGAACCACTCTGGCTTCTTCATAATAGACAGCATCCGGAAAGACTTCCTGAAGTCCCTGGAAATTTTCTACCGAAGCACGGGTTGCCATAATATTTCCGCATTTTTTAGAAGCCATTTCCCGGGCAATACCGACAATCTGAGCTGTTGTTTTTCCAGGCGAGTAAATCACTTCAGGAAAACCGTTTCTTTTCTTTCTGGAAAGATCCGGTTTGGCATAATGAAGATCTGAGTATTCAAACAGTTCGTCATCTTCTTCCGCGGGTTCAAAGGGCTTATAATCGTCCCCCTGATTCGCTGGTGTAAATTCACCGGTTTCTGCGTCTGCAGCAGTGCGGTCTTCCTCAAGCAGTTCCTTATCTCTGAGCTGTTTCAGTGCTTCCTGAGAATAAGCCCGTCCCGTTTTCAAATCTTCCATTCGTTCATGCCGGCGTTCATCAATTTTTTTCATTCATTCACCCCTTTAACCATTTTTTTCAGATGATTCTCGTATCCAGTATTTGTGCTGGAACATCCAGTATTCTCCGCAGAATCCTGCATCTTCCGTAATGTTTAACACTTGTCCAAAGGCATAGCAAACTATTGCAATTCAGGTGCATAGCAAGCTGCCGTAGTTCAGGATCGATTCATACTGCCTTTACGATACTCACGCACGTCACGACTCACGTCAATTCCCGCCTGATCAAGCCTGCTGAATACACTTTCCCGTACACTGTCAAATACAGCCAGATCCCCGGGACTCAACTCAATCGTGGCTTCCGGCTCCGTCAGCCGCAGCCGGTATTGTTTGAGACCGGCCTGTTTCAAAATTGTTTCTCCGGCTTCTGCCTTCTTTAATGATTGAAGGCTGATGGGTGTTCCGGTGGGAATCCGTGATGCCAGGCAGGCCATGGCCGGCTTGTTCCAGGTAGGAAGTCCGTAATATTCTGAGAGCGTATAGATATCACGCTTCGAAATACCAGCTTCCAGAAAAGGACTCACCGCCTTCAGTTCTTTCAGTGCTTTCATGCCCGGACGATAATCTGACAAATCATCCGTATTCGATCCGTCCATGATTGCATCGCATCCACCTGCACGTGCTGCATCGGCAATGGTTGAAAAGATCTTCCTTTTACAATAATAGCAGCGTTCTGGTCCGTTTTCTGCAAACCCGGGAATCGATAAAACATCGACCTTGATAAGCTTATGATCTATGTGATATTTTTTCGTAAAGTCACAGGCATCGGCCAGCTCGTCTGCAGGCACCATAGGCCCGACTACCGTGACGGCCAGCATTTCGCCTGCCTGCGCAGCAATCCAGGCAAGCAGTGAACTGTCTGCTCCTCCCGAAAAAGCGATACAGGGTCTGGAATACCCCTGCAGCCGGTCTTCCAACAGGCTCAATTTTAAAGACAGCTCCGGTTCAAGCTGCCGTCTGTTCTTCATGATTCCTCATTTCCGCCCGGTAAAGCTGATCTCTTATCCGGTCTCGTGTAATCTATGCTAAAATGAATAACTGTATGGGTATTCAAACATAATATAATGTTCATTTTCAATGTTTACTGCTGATATTCAGTTCTAACATGTCATGTTCATTTCAATCATATTCTGATGTCTGGTTCAGACAGAATATTCAAACCCTTTCGGCATTGCGTTTATGATTCAGTCATTATAACGCAAAGTTTATTCAGGAGATAATTTGTGGAGCAATTCTATTTAAAATATATCGCTGCGCCGACAGGCACTCCGCAAAACAGGATTTTTTCACCGGAACATTTCATTCTTACCGGAATTTTAACGATTATGATCATCCTGATCATGCACAGAGTCTTTCAACGCGATAACATCCAGTACAGCAGACACGTACTGAAAACCGTAACCATTATCATGCTCTGTCTGGAAATTTTCAGAATATGCTGGAACTGGTACTACCATGGATTCAGCCTGACTATTTTCAGATTTGATTACTGTAATCAGATTTGTATGCTGCTGCCTTTCTTCGTTCTGTTCGGAACACCGAAGATTTATCCCTACGTCCAGCAGCTGGCACTCTATGGCGGGGTAATCGTGCTGATTTATCCGCTGTGGGTTTTTTATGATTACGGCGGCATTCACCTGATGGCTGTCCAGAGCATGACCTCACACGCGCTGATGATCGTCAGTGCACTGACCATGCCCATGGCTTCCGGCGTAATCCCCAACCTGCAGATGGTTTATAAAACCTGGATCGGCTTTTTCGTCATGTGCTTCAATGCGTATATTATGACACAGGTCACAGGCGTGAACTACCTGCTGATGGCCGGCGCTAAAAATGTTCCGATCATCCAGCATATCCCGTTCCCGTGGTACTGGCTGATCCTGATTCCGGGCTTTATGTACGGAACCGCGCTCTTCTCCAAATTCTGGGGACGATGGTATATCAAAATGTTCCACCTGAAGAGAAGCGCAACCTATATGTATTCAGAAAAAAGGCTCCTAGATGGAGCCGTACTTCCGGAGCTCGGCTGATGCCGGCCCGGAAGTTTTTTATGCTTCAGACAATCTTCTCTCTGCGGTAAACCCGCTTCAAAAGCATCAGGGCAACCAGAGCCGCCACTGTTTCTGCAATCGGGAACGACAGCCAGACAGCATCCGGTCCCATTACACCCACCATCAGATAAGAGAAAATCACACATACAATGAACTGACGCGAGGTTGATACAGCCAGACTGTGCCATCCCTTTCCCAGTGCTTCAAAAGCCCCGCAGGCCGTCAGGCCGATTGATGACGGCACGAAGCCGATGGCGATAATCCTGAACGCTCTTGAACCCGCATCCATCAGATCCGGTGCCGCCTGAAACATGTTCAGAATTACATTGGGCCACAGCTCCATAATCACTGTACCCACACCCATGATCACGGCTATGATCATCATCGCATAACGAATCGTTTTGCGGACCCTGCTGTATTCGCCGGCACCGTAATTGTAGCTTACAATCGGACGCATCCCCTGAATAAGCCCGCTTGCCGGCAGGTAAAAGAATGTCTGAATTTTAAAATAGATTCCCAGAACTGCTACATATACCTCAGAGTAAGTAATGAGGATGCTGTTTAAAACAGAAGTCAGAAATGACGGCAGCCCCACCGTCAATCCGGAAGGCAGAGCGACTTTAAGAATCTGCCCGCACAATTTCCCGTTAAATGCCATATTTTCCCGTTTGAAGTGAACCGGAATCGGATGAAAATGAGAAGCAATCGGATAAAATGTAAAAACTACAATCTGTGCAAAAACCGTAGCGATGGCAGCCCCCGCCGTACCCAGCGCCGGCGCACCCAGCAGTCCGAAAATTAAAATCGGATCCAGGATCGCATTGATCCCGGCCGCAGCAAGCAGGAAACACATTGTGATTTTCATCCGGCCAACCGACTGGTAGACTTTTTCCATGTAAACCTGAAGAATGTTCCCAAAAGAAAATGTCATGACAATCGTTCCGTAGTTGACCGCATAAGAAGTAATTTGAGGATTATCGGTAAACAAAGATACGAACGGCTTTACCCCGAAGATCCCGATAAGCATGTAAATAAAAGCGATAATCAGAGCGATTTCCAGACCATTAACCGCCGCTGTATCCGCCATTTTCTGATCTTTCGCGCCCAGGTTTTTGGCAATAACCGCATTAGCCCCGACACCCAGACCAACGCCAGCCGCGATCACAAGATTCTGCATAGGAAAAATAAGCGAAAGCGCAGTCAGCGCCTCCGTTCCCAGACTGGCAATATAAATGCTATCTACAATATTGTAAAGAGAGTTCACCAGCATCGAGATCATCATCGGCACACCCATTGAAATGAGCAGTCCGAATACCGGTCTGGTTTTCATAAAATCGTTTTCCATACACCCATTATAACAAGTGATGGGACCAATTGATTTGGAAATTATCTTTCTTTCAGTTATTCTGGAATTAAGTATAATAAATTAAAACGAATCAAAGGAATCAGACAGTATGCTGTCGGATTGTTTCTGATTTGGACCGCAGCCTGTTCAACTGAATTGAGAGATATTTAATGGAAAGAGAGAACACGTGGATATTGCAACCTATACCTATGCAGTCGGCTTTTTTGTCCTGGCCTATGGCATCTATACCTGCATCGTTGGCAGAGTTCCGTTTTTAAGCAAAACCTACAACAACAAAAAATTCAGCAAAGACTACTTTCGCATTCAGGGAGGCGCCGTGACCGTCATAGGCATAATCATGCTGTATTTCAACTTTAGAAAATACTCGACCTCCGCCATTCTGGCAGCCGTCGTCGTAGTCGCCTTCGCCGCTATTATTATGGAAATAATTTATCTGGTGAAAATGAAGAAGAGTAAGTGAGGGGCATGGAGTCATTAATAAACAGGTTTATCTTGTATTGATGCTCTATTATTGGACTTTTAACACCTATGTAGCTTTGCAGATAAAAAAAGAGGAATGATCCATTCATGGTTTCAATCCTCCTTTTTATTTCTATCTATTCAAATTATCTTTTATATTCATGTAAAATACTAAACAGAATTCACTAATTACTTCTTTTATTCATTGCAATTGATCTAAAGTCGGCATACCTGATTGGGCACCGAATTGCTCTACTGAAAGACTCCCTGCTTTTACTGCAAATCTTAAGGAATGATTCAAATCTTTACTTTGAGCCAGGCAATGAGCCAACGCTCCATTAAATGTATCACCAGCTCCTGTAGTATCAACAACTTTAACTTGATACGCTGGTATTTTAATGACACTTTCATTTTCAACATAAGCGCAGCCATTCGACCCTAAAGTTACAATCAATCGTGTTTTATGTTTACTCTGCCATACCAGCATTGCTTCTTCCAGGGACACATGTGTATCAGTGTGCATATTAGAAAACATAGAAAGGAACTCTGTTTCGTTTGGTGTTATAAAATCGACATAAGACAAGAATTCATCATCCATTGTTTGATAGGGTGCCGGATTTAGAACAGTTAAAACTCCATTTTTTTTTGCTAATTTCATTGCGGCATTTACTGTTTGAAGTGGAATCTCTAATTGAGAAAGTAAAATATCACTTTCTGAAATAAGACTTTCTCTCTTTTGAATATCCTCTGGATCCACTAGGGAATTAGCTCCTGGTATAACTATGATACTATTATCTTCCGGAGACTTAGTTATTGTAGCAACGCCGCTTGGAGAAGATTTGCTGATTTGGACATGTTCAATATTCACATTTTCCGACTTCATTTTCATTGCAATTTTTTCTC
>JBMNSG010000071.1:0-11150 GCA_050945075.1 Eubacteriaceae bacterium
CTTGCTGCTGCTGGCCAATCATGGTGTCCTCTCAGTGGGAACAGATGTTTTTGCTGCTTTGAATAAACTGGAATCAGTTGAAAATGCTGCAAAAATCCTGACTATTGCCAAGATTGTCGGCGATGGGAAGTATGCCGATTTACCGGATGAAGAAGTACAAGTTCTGATGAGTCTGTAAGGGAAGGGATACGTACAATGTCTATTTTCACAGTCGATAATTATACGCCCACCCGTGTAGTATTCGGACTCGGACGATTGAAAGAACTGGCCACCATGGAACTGCCGGGGAAAAAAGCAATGGTCTTTGTTACAGCAGACGGTTTGATGGAAAAACTGGGGATTCAGCAGCGTGTGCTTTCTCTTCTGGAAGAAAACGGCGTGGAAGCGGTAGTATATGACAAAATTACACCGAACCCCATGCGGAAATATGTAATGGAGGCGAGAGACATTGCCAGGCAGGAAGGCTGCGATTTCTTCATCGGTTTGGGAGGTGGTTCCAGCATTGATACGGCCAAGGCTACTTCTGTGATGATGATGAATGATGGAGACCTGTGGGAGTATGCTTACGCTGGAAGTGGTGGACGAAAGGAAATCAAGGTGGCTGCACCGGTCATGACCATTACCACCACCTGTGGTACAGGAACTGAAACAGATCCTTACTGCGTAATTACCAACGAAGAGACTAATGAAAAGTTAGACTTCGCAGTGGAAGCAATTTTTCCGAAAATATCCATCATCGATCCGGAACTGATGACCTCTTTACCTCATTCATTGACATTATATCAGGGCTTTGACTGCCTGTTTCATTTAGCGGAATGCTATATTACCAACAATCATGAAAATCGTCTGGTAGATATTTATGCAGAAGATGGTATCCGTAAAGTAGCCAGATGGCTGCCGGAGGTAAGTCAAGACGGTTCTAACCTGGAAGCCCGTGTGAACATGTCCTATGCAGCAAATATTCTGGCAGGATATACCCAATCCCTGATTAACTGCACTTCACACCACATCACGGCACAGACGCTGGGCGGTCTTTTTCCAAATGTACCACACGGTGCCAGTCTGATTCTTATGGCAGAGGCGTACTACAAGCGTGTACGTTGTTACTGTACGGAACTTTTTGACGAACTGGGCGAATTTATGGGTGTAGCCCGCGATCCCCGGAAACCGGGTGAAGGATTTATTACCGGCCTTGTGGATTTACTGGAGGAAACGGGAATGCGCGATCTGGCAATGAGCAGCTTTGGCATCCAGAAGGCAGATTGTGCAAAAATCGCTGACATGACTGTCAACAATACCGGCATTGATGATATGGACCGATATCCTGATCCACTTACTGCGAATGACATACAGGAGATTCTGGAACTTTCCTATCAATAATACATGGCATTTTCCTATGAGTTTAGCAGTATAGGGAAAAAGAAAAGATTTCACACGAACATGGAAAATGAAATACGTTTCGAAATAACGCGTAAATAAAGGAGTACATTATGGAAAAGGTACTCTTGTCCTTTCAAGAGATCTATCAGAAAAAGCAGATGAAACTGGTCAGATTCGGATTGACCATTGCATTTGCCGGCGCTATGTTTAATTGTATTTTCCAGAATTTTAACGTGGCGGCTACCAGACAAATAGAAGGCGGATTTTCAAGCGGTCTGATGGCGGCGTTTGTCATGAGTATTTTGACACTGGGTATTTGCGAATTTCTGGGCGGTGTGATGACACTGCTCTGGAATATAATCCGGGGTGTCCCGGTAGCGGAGATCGGACGGAACTGGAGAGTTAAATCCGGCCGGATGATTATCATATCCGCAATTTTAGCAGGACCTATTGGTACCGCCTGCTCTGTGATTGCTGTCTCTATGTGCGGTTCTACATATGCCAATTGCATTATCGGTCTGACACCCGTGCTGGCGGCTGTTTTGAGCGTTGTCATACTCAGGGAAAAACTCAGTGGCCGTGCCTGGATCGGCATCGTCATTTCTATTGCAGGTGCCATCATCGCCTGTATGGGTGCTCCCGGAGATGCCACAAACTTCGCACTGGGTATTGGTATTGCCTGTATATGCCCCCTGGCCTTTGCGCTGGAAGGAATTATCTCTACCCATGCGGTCGATGTTACGGATCCGATGCTTTCCTGTCCGATGTATCGCATGATTGCCAGCGGTCTGATTGAAATTGTCCTTTCAATTGTCATTTGCCTTGTTACAGGAAATATCGCATGGATCGGTCAATTGTTTGGCTTAATTACATCCACACCTTTGTGCCTTTTCTATCTGTTATGCACTTCAATTGCCATGTTTATTCAGTACAACACTGCTTATACATCTTTCAATTACTGTGGTGCGGCAAAAAGCGAAGCGATTCTCTGGACTGGCACATTCTGGACTATTCCGGTAGGTTTCGTGATGCAGGCACTTGGGATTCTGCCCTATAGTGTCACACCAATGGGGATTATCGGTGCAATTGTGGTTGTAGCGGGTATATTGCTGGTGGTTGCCAAACCGTCAGAGTTGTTTAATCTCCGCTCCAACTAAAACCGATCGACAGAATCTATGTCTGAGAAAGGCAAAAAATGACTCAATTACCGATTAAAGCACGCGTTCTGGAGTGGTTTGCTGTCAATTCGTCTCCAATCAGTGCTGAGGGACTTTCTGAAATACTGAGCGGGGAATATGCCGGAGAAAAAACAGCTATGGCAGATAATCTGGAAAAAATTATTCTATGTTATTGCCGTGTTGGCATGCTGCAGCCGGCAGGGTTAGATGAATCCCGCCCCGGTGAGTGCCTGACTTATCAGGTTACTGAGGCTGGAAAAGAAGAACTTGTCTACATTCCCGGTCACGGCAACAAACTATTCTAAAACAAACAGGCAAAATACTTATAATTCCTCCCTTCCTGCACATCTGGAGACAGTGCCTGATGTCTCCGGATGTAAACTTTACAGTACTTTTATTCAAATCGTATTCATTTATCTCCTCCCTGTATATTTCTATGATAATGAAAAGCGTTTTGCAGAAAGTACTAATTTAGAAATCTGTTATCAGTTTCTATCATTGTTACAAATGTATGTTCTATTTCAGGAATATAACAACTCAAGAAAAGAGGCTGTGCATCAGTAAAAAACAACTGACGCAATAGCCTCTTTTTTAAGCATTCTATCTTCTATCACAGAAACAGTTTCAGGATTCTTTTACAGGCAGGTCCTTTTCATCATTAAGCAGATCCACTGCACACTGGATACCCTGACGAAGCGCATCGTCCTGGCCGATGGCTGTGAATTTCATGATCATATCTGCCAGCCGGGTCAGATCGGCTTCGGAAAGACCCAGAGTCTGAATGTAATCAGCCAGACCTTTTTCTGCCTGTTCAAATTCTTTAGACGGCCGGATCGGTATCTGGGATACGGCTTTAATCAGTTTAGATTCGTTTTCCTTCGGAATATTCATCCTGTCCTCCTTTTGTGAATAACTGTCTTCAATATATACTATATCAAAACCGGTCAAAAAGCAGATATTCTGTTTATTTCGAACAGACCGGAATTTCACTGATCCGCTCCGTCCGACGGCAAGCTGGGAGATGTCTCCTGACCGATGTCAAAGCTGCTTCCACTTATGTACCCAATTTCGAAAAAAACTGTCTGAATTGTTCATTGTTTTGAGAATCAGATCGCCTGAATAGTTCCGGCAGTTAAAGCTAAATTTGATTATTATTCGATAAAGTGGAAATACAGACAGTCAGGACCGTTTATTTTATCAGGAAACAGGCTTATAAGCCAGAAAGGGAATTATGAATCCTTTATTTATCAGACATTCGGTACGCAGGTTTAAAAGTACGGAAGTCGAAAGTGAAAAAATCGAAAAACTCGTCAAGGCCGCAATGGCAGCGCCCACAGCCGGTAATCAGCAGGAGTGGGAATTTATCGTTGTAACAGATCAGAAAATTCTGGAAGAACTGTCCGCTTGTTCGCCTTTTGCAGGGTGTGCAGCCAAAGCACCGCTGGCGATCGTCCCGGTGGCGGATCTCCGCAATGCCAAATTCCCTGAATGCTGGCAGCAGGATCTGGGTGCAGCGATGGAAAACATTCTCATCGAAGCAGTAGAACTGGGACTTGGCGGTGTATGGCTGGGCATGGCACCGCTGGAAGAGCGGATGGAAAAAATGACAAAGCTGTTCAAACTGCCGGAGGGAGTCAAGCCTTTCGCTGTGGCGGCTCTCGGATATCCGGAAAAGAAGCCCATCGCTGATGGCCGTGTCTACAATATGGATAAGGTGCACTACAATCAGTTCTGACAAAGTTTCCGGATCTGCACACCTTCTGCTTGATTTTGCCTAAGATGCCTGAAAAGCCCGGAATGATCCACTGAAATTATTTATTGATAGAACAATATCTGTCGAAAAGGCTTGAACTGGAGTGTACTCCAGGGTGTATGCTGATATACAGAACAGAACAGAACAGAACTTAACGGTACTGAACAGAACTCAATGGTACTGAACAGAACCGGATACAGCTTGTACACGGGCATATACATAGAAAAAGGATCAGGACAGAACGATGACAATTACAGAGGTGAGCAGAAAATACGATATAACCCCGGATACACTGCGTTATTATGAACGCATCGGCTTGATTCCGCCTGTGGGCAGAACCTCCAGCGGCTTCCGGGATTATCAGGAAGAGGACTGCAACTGGGTTGAATTCATCAAATGTATGCGTGGTGCCGGAATCTCGGTGGAAGCCCTGACTGAATATGTCATGCTGTTCCAAAAGGGACTGGACACGGTGCCGGCCAGAAAGCAGCTGCTGATTGAACAGCGCCAGATGCTTGCAGACAAGCTGGAAGAAATTCAGGCTACCATTGAACGGCTCGACAAGAAACTCGATCATTATGAAGAACATATGATCGCTTATGAACAGGAAAAACTGACTGGAAAAGCAGCAGACAGCAGCCGGGAATAATCAGATATAAGAAAAGCACTGAACGGGTTATCCGGTTCAGTGCTTTTTTATTCTGGCGGGAAGATTCTGTCACTTGATATGGGAAGAGACGAACTGAACAATCAGATTCATGGCTTCAGTCCGTTCGGCTCCGTTAAAACCGTGTCCAGCTCCCTGAATGACCTGGTAATCACAATGGGGATAGATTTCCGCAGCGGTCTTGACATAAGCGATCGGAACCATGGTGTCACGGTCGCCCTGCAGGATCAGCACGTCCTTGTTAAAACTGCTGATGATCTGGTAAGAATCGACCGTTCGTGCGTCATCAAAGTATTTGCGGCTTACCGTGGCTCCGTCAAAAGTATTGCTGTCGCAGATCATTGACGAAGAGAGAAGCGGCGAGCGGCAAATCGATGTAATATTAAAAGCCGGGTACAGCAGAATCAGACCGTTCAGTTTGTCCTGGTATTCGGGAGCCGTGATGGCCGTGACCAGCCCGCCCTGGCTTTCTCCGAACAGAAACAGATTGTCAGTATCCACAAAGCTCTGCGTGCTTATAAAGTCTATCACCCGTTCCAGATCAGCCTTTTCAGTCAGAATGGACATATCGGTCATCGAACCGCCGCTGGCACTTTCCATCGATCCACCGGTAAAATCAAACAGATAAACCGCGTACCCTGCTTTAGCCAGAGCATCGGCATAATCGCCGTTGTAAAAGTATCGGGCCTGGAAACCGTGGCTGATAATGACTGTGGGAACCCTGTCTTTTCCCGTATCCGGCAGATAAATCTGTCCGAATATTGTTCCGCCGTCATAGTCAAAGGGCATTTCAATAATGGTATAGGTATAACTGCTGCCTTCAGTTGATGCAGAATCAGTTGTTGTTGTGGTGTTTTCGGAGATGGTCCCCGCTGTGCCCGAACCGTTAAAGGCAAACAGACACAGGAGCAGTACTGCGCCCAGGAGGCCAAACAGGCATTTATAAATAAAGTGCTTCAATTCTGATCCTCTTTTACAGTTTTACAGCTGCCTGTAAAATTATTATCACTTTTATTATAATCTCTGCTATGAAAAACGGGGCTGGTTTATCCAGCCCCGTCTGTTTTTATTTGCTTCCATCCATCGTCTGTTGAACGATGCTTTCCATATTGTCTGCTGTCAGCGCGCCGGAAACAGAACCGTAAACATTGCCGTCCTTGTCGATCATGAAAGTGGTTGGGAAAGAACTGATGCCATAGGTTTCAAACAGCTGGCCCTTATCACTGAAGACAACCGGATAAGTATAGCCGTTCTCAGAAAGAAATGACGTGATCTCTTCACGGGAACCTTCCCGTCCGTAATTCGGGGCCGCTACACCGAGGACGATCAGATCGCCTGAATTGCTCCCGTATTTTTCGTACAAGGCCTGAATATCCGGCATTTCACTGCGGCAGGGCGGACACCAGGTAGCCCAGAAGTTCAGGAATACGGTTTTTCCTTTATAATCCGACAGGGTCACAGTATTTCCGTACTGATCCGTCAGGGTAAAATCAGGAGCGGCCGGGTGACTGGTACCGGTGGAATCTGAATTCTGAGTGCTTTGTGAATCAGCATTCTGAGAATTCCCGCTTCCTGTGTTCTGCGTATTCCCGCTGTTCGAATTCTGGCTGCTCTCTTCAGTCTGACTGGAGGTCGTGCTGCCTGTTCCGGACATATAACCGGTTATATTATTCATGAAACCAGTCAGGGTCATCACTCCCATCAGAATAAGCAGAATTGCACCGATTTTAACCGTCCAGCGTACGATATTCTGATGCTTTCCGAAGAAATCCAGTACCGAACTGGTAAACAGGCCCACCAGCAGGAACGGCAGGACAAAACCGAGCGTGTAAACGCCAATGAGCAGATAGCCGGCCGCTGCAGTCGATGCAGAGGCAGCCATGAGAAGAACGCTGGTGAGGGTCGGGCCGACACAGGGTGTCCAGGCAAAACTGAAGGTAAAGCCCAGCAACAGTGCGGGTACAGGGCCCATGCTCCAGCGGTCAAGATTGAACGGCAGTTTGTGCTCTGCATCCAGCGCGGATGATCTTCCAAACCATCCCAGCTGATAGATACCAAACAGAATCATGATGATCCCGCCTATTCGCGTAAACCAGAGCCTGTTGTCGGTGAAAAATGAACCGAGAGCAGTGGCCCCGGCACCGAGCAGGAAAAAAGCGAAGCTGATTCCCAATACAAAGAACAGGGTATTAATCATCACTTTCCCGCGCGGATAATGAATGGTTCCGTCGGCATTCACGGTTTTGGCTCCGCCCGACAGGTAGCCGATGTAAAGCGGCAGCAGTGGCAGAATACACGGTGACAGAAAACTGATCAGGCCCTGAATCAGGACAGTCAGTACAGGAACACCGGTTTCGACTGAAAAATTCATGTTGCCTCCTTTAAATTTCATTTGATCAATGACCAGCAGCTCTGCAGAGTGAGTGGGGTCCAGGCATTGCGGCACGTATATAATTTATGTCACGCCCGGGAAAATCGCACGAACCACCCGGCAGAAAGCCCCTGTCATATTTATAATGTAACTATAAGTATTACAGATAAAAATGTCAATGCTTTTTATCAGTCTCGAATGGAGACAGCAGTCATTTATCTTGTTCCATGCACCAAAAAGCCCCTTCTTTCCGGTGTTTGCGGCCGGAGAGAAGGGGCAGAGTCCTGCGTTTTTACTTTGATTTTTTTTCGAAATGTTTTTGAATTGCTTCTTTCCAGTCCGCTGGGGCACAGTCACTGCTCTCGGATTTCCTCATACTGGAAGCCAGAGAATTGATTCCGCCGAAGTTAAGCCGTACTCCGCAGCTGTCGGCACGGAAGCTCTGCGCCCACTCGGGGGCAATGCCGATATGCCCGGCTGTTTCCACAGCATCGATATTGGCTCCGAGAAAAATGAATTTCCAGCCGCTTTCTTTTTTCTGCGTTTCGATCATCTGTTTGACCTGATCCGAACTGTATTCCCGGCTGGCATTTTCAAACCCATCGGTGATGATGACAAACAGCACATTTTCCGCGCGGTATTCGTCTGAGGTATACTTCTGTACCTTGCGGATTTTGGTAATGGTACTGCCGATGGCATCCAGCAGTGCGGTACAGCCTCCGACTTCATAGTCTTTTTCCGTGAGCGGATGGACAGCGCGGATGTCGATGCGGTCATGCAGCAGCTCGAGGGTATTGTCGAAGAGCACGGTTGTAATCAGGCATTCTCCGTCAATCGCTTTCTGCTTTTTAAGCATACTGTTAAATCCGCCAATGGTATCTTTTTCCAGTCCTTCCATCGAGCCGCTCCTGTCGAGGATAAAGACGAGTTCAGTTTTGTTGTTTTTCATTTTCAGATCTCCTGTGTTTTGTTTCTGATTACAGGATAGCAGGATCTGTCCGGCGGCAGGTCGCCTGAAAAGCGACATACGATATTCAATTCAACAGCGGCTGATCGTAGTAATACAGGACTTCGTTGATTTCGTCAAGATCGGATTTCCCGTGACAGATGTAGTACTCAACAATGACGTCAAATTTGCTGCTGTGGGAGAGTGCATATCCTGCGCGTTTCAGAAGATCGTCTGTTTCTTCCAGATTCAGTCCCATGGCCAGGGTCAGTGCCAGAATCGTGCGCTTTCCCGGTATATAGCCTTTGCCACGGCGTATTTTGGAGAACAGTTTGCGGTCAATCCCTGCTTTCTTATACACCTCGACATCGGTCAGTCCTCTGGCATCAATCAGCCTGAGCAGGGTGTCGGAAAAGGGTTCGTCCAGATGGCCGATCAGCGAGTCCAGGTCTCCGGTCCGCGCGGGTTGTGCTGTGGCTTCCGCGGTCCCGCCGTAAAAAAATTCGCGGGTTTCGGCGGTGCGGTTCCGTACATGTCTGCTTTTTTGTTCGCTGTCTTCCGGATTCAGAAGATGAGGCGCCAGGCAGACCATATCTTCCATATTTTCTGAATTATCTGAAAATTCGAGGTCTTCGAGGTGATCGTCAAGGTGATCTTCAAGGTGATCCTCCAGATAGGCATCGATATCGGCTATCAGTTCCCGGAATTCTGCATCAGCCGTATGACCGGCGGGCTGGCTTGTATCGGACCGGCTGTGATCCGGCGTTGTTATCGCATTGTTGTTCTTGTCTGAGGACATGGCTGTACTCCATTCAGTCCCGTCATCGGCGGGGGATTGTTACTTTCATTATGCCATAAGCAGAGCGGCTCCGGCAGATGGCTGGCTGGCGGGAACCCGGTATTAACGGAATATACGAGGCTTGAGGCCTGATGGATCAGGACAGGTTCACCCTGCCAGGAGTATGAAAGAAGCATGAGATTACCATACGTTTCAGGCATGAACCAGAACTCAGAACAGGTATTAGACATAACCAGACAATGGTTTTATGATAAAGATAAGAAAATATGGAATCCGGCAGTCCTTCAATACCGTCAGTTTTGGTGATTTTGGGGAGCCTGCCGGTTCTGCATGCGTGTACAGACAGTCAGAGCGGTGAGAAACCGGACGGATGTCAATCAAGGAGGCTCTTTATGGCAATTACAAAAAATGCACAGGATTATTACGAAAGACTTTTTACCGGGAGAAAATCGGAACTGGCGGAAACAGATCCGGAGTTTTTTGAACGTTTCGCGGATTTTGCGCTTGATGAAGTTCCGGGAGAAGATGATCTTGACGACCAGACCAGGCTGACGGCTATTCTGGCTGCACTGCTGGGCTGTCAGGGTGTTGAAGTTTTTGAAACAGTCATGCCGGCTGCTCTCAAGGCCGGAGTCACACCGGTGGAAATCAGAGAGGTTGTGTATCAGGCGGCTGCTTATCTTGGAATCGGCCGGGTGCGTCCGTTCCTGACCGCAATGAACCGGATTTTCGAACAGCAGGGAATCAGTCTGCCGCTGCCGGCTCAGGCCAGTACGACGCTGGAAAACCGCCGGGAAGCTGGAACGCAGGCACAGGTGGATATTTTCGGGGAACAGATGCAGGATTTCTGGAAATCGGGACCGGAAGAAAGCCGCCATATTAACCGGTGGCTGGCGGCCAACTGTTTCGGAGATTACTACACTCGCGGCGGACTGGATCTGAAACAGAGAGAAATGGTGACATTCTGCTATATTGCCGCCCAGGGAGGCTGTGAACCGCAGCTCACCAGCCATGCAGCGGCTAATATGCGTCTGGGAAACGACCGGGAATTTCTGATTAAAATCGTTTCGCAGATACTCCCGTATATTGGATATCCGCGCAGTCTGAATGCGCTGCGCTGTGTGAATGAAGCTGCCGCGTGAACAAATTCAGATCCCTGTCAGAACCCAAAAATCAGATATCCGGGGACAGGAAGCTGTTCTCGGATCTTGAGCTTCGAGAGCTGATCTGGCCGCTGTTTATTGAACAGCTGCTGGTGATGCTGGTCGGAATTGCCGATACACTCATGGTCAGTTATGCCGGTGAAGCAGCCGTATCAGGTGTTTCACTGGATAATATGTTTGTAACTGTCTTTATTTATCTGTTTACAGCGCTTGCAGCCGGCGGAGCTGTGGTAGTCAGCCAGTATCTGGGCAGCGGCGACCGTAAAAGCGGAAATCTGGCGGCCAGTCAGATTTTTACAGTTTCCCTGATTTTCTCCGTGGCTGTCATGGTGTTTACGCTGGCGTTTAACCGGCTGATCCTTCGTACTCTGTTCGGGAGCGTGGACGATGCAGTCATGGATGCCTGCATCACTTATTTGAATATCTCCGCTTATTCTTTTCCGGCACTGGCTTTGTATAATGCGGGGGCCGCTCTTTTCCGCAGTATGGGCAATACCCGGACGGCCATGAACGTTTCGATTCTGATGAACATTATTAATGTGGCGGGGAATGCTGTCGGGATTTTTGTGCTGCATGCCGGCGTGGCCGGTGTAGCCTGGCCGACCTTTGCTTCCAGAGTGTTTGCAGCGGTAACAGTAACGGTTCTCTGCTTCAAAAAGAGCAATCCGGTCTGTATTGACTGGAAGGGACTGCTCAGCTGGCATCAGCAGATGGTAAAACGGCTGCTGGGGATTGCGGTTCCCAACGGCGTTGAACAGGGCCTGTTCCAGCTGACCAAGGTCGCACTGGGATCGGTAGTCGCGTTATTCGGCACCAGTCAGATTGCTGCCAACGGGGTAGCCCAGAGTATCTGGTCACTGGCAGCGGTAATCGGAACTGCCATGGGTCCGGTT